>JALHSU010000062.1 GCA_022865345.1 Candidatus Zixiibacteriota bacterium | reverse complement strand
CGTAGCTGAGCCTTTAGGGCTCAGCGCGGAGGTGTGAAACCTCCGCTAATAGTTATTTATGGAGTGCATTGACCGCGTCAATGCTGTTTCGTCGAGTCAGGGGACTCGACGACCACAGTAGGAAGCTAAACTCTCCTTTCACAAAGTAAACTTCATTTTAAGATCAAGCAATACCGTTTTTGTCACTTTAGAGATATAGGTGTGAACTTTGATTGATGTCAGTTTAAATAATAATTTTTTCTTGATTCTTAAGTTTCTGGGTGTTATATATAATTCAAAAAATAGAGTAGAAGATGAACCAAAATCCAGAACATTCTCAGAATCAACCTTTGTCGGACTTGGAGAGAAGAAGAATTGAATCTGAGATAGCTAGGAACGAGGCTGAGAACAGAAAGCTGATTGCAGAATTCGAGGATTTGGAATGGCGCAGAAAATGGCGCGTAAAAGGGCCTTTAATTAAGTGGGCATTGGCAGGTGTTATTGTGGCTGTATTAATAGTAAATTGGTTTATCTTCTACTTTGAGCCGATGCGCCAGACAAAACAAATAAATGCGGAGCTTAATAACGCAAAGTTGGCAAAAGAGAATTGGAGTCAAATGCAGATAAATGAACAGCAACGCCAAGAAAACGAGATACAGAAAAAAATAAATGAGGAACAACGCCAAGAAAACGAGAGAGTAACTAACGAAAACAGGAAGAAGCAAGCTCAATTGGACGCAGCCACAGATACTCTTAGAAGTATTTACGACTTTCTGACAAATAAGCTAAAGTTGTCAGATAAAAAACCGGCTAGTATTGATGACCTGTTGAAAAGCGTGGAGCAACGATTCAATGTCCTAGATCAAACTATCGTGCAGCTTCGTCTGAAGACAATTTATTTTGATTCTACAAGTTCCGAGCTTCGACCGGATGCGAAGGCTTCACTCGATGAAAATGTAAGGACTTTGCAGGAGTTCCCAGATACAAAGATTCGTATCGAAGCATTTGGCGATGGTTTTTTCTGGAACACCACCATGGAACATAGACAGCATCCTGGGTTTACTTATCAAACATTTAGTTCCAGAGATTCGGTCTTAGCCGATAAGCGAGCAAGAAAAGTAATGGACTATTTGACCATGCAGGGGATTTCTGCGAATCGGCTAACCATTATTGGTCGTGCAGGACAACTCCAATCGGCACGCAGGAGTTGCAGGTTTGTTATTATCAAACAGTAACCTATGTTAGAAAGTCGGCGAGTGGCACTCTCAAACTTGTTTTGAGGGTGTGTTCTTGGCCACTTCAGTGGCGTAGCAGGTGTTGGAGGCAATTTCCTTTCGTCGGGCATAAAGCCCGACGCTACGATCTTTTAGAATAATTACCTCAGCTCTAACTCCTCTCCTTACCAGGAGAGGAGAACTTGTTCATAGCCACTTTAGTGGCGTCGCGACAGAAACCTGACTAAAGTCAGTTGGAACAACCCTTACGGCGGAGGGTTGGCGACAGAAATCTGACTAAAGTCAGTCTGAACAACCGGACTCCTGTTCCAAGCCACTTTAGTGGCGTCGAGACAGGACCTGACTAAAGTCAGTTTGAATAATACATTCTTAGCCACATTAGCTGAGTAGATTACAAGACCTAACTGAAGTAAGTCTGCAACAGTTGTATATGTTAGAAATTTTTTTTCTTGCATCTCAAGTTCCCGATTATTATATACTTAAAGAGTTCAGAAAAGAGTAGACAACCTGACTAAAGTCAGTTTGAACAGTAAGTTCTCAGCCACTTTAGTGGCGTAGGTTACCTGACTAAAACAAGTCTGAAAGAGTGATATCATTTAGTATGTCAAGAAACTTTTATAACAATGTCTATTATTTCATCACAGTTCCAACAGTACGACGCTTTCCGTTTTTTGACACGATTGAAAAGAAATCGCTGATTTTGGCAAGATTGGAAAAGTCGAAAGGGTTGTTCCGGGTTGAGGATCTGGACTTTAGCATCATGTCGAACCACTATCATTTTGTTTCATATTTTCGGGATGGAAGAATTATTCCAAGGCTTTTGCAGATGGTAAATGGAGGTAGTGCCTATGATCTGAATAGAATAACGGATAACAAAAAGCCAGTTTGGGATGAGTATTTTATTTATTTGATAGACAAAGAAGTATTACTTTCCAAGGTAAGAGGTTATGTTGTTGGGAATCCCGTCAAACACAGTGAGGTTAAGACTCTTGCGGAACTAGAAAAATATCCCTTCTCAAGTTTCTACACTCTGACTAAGAAAATTGATAGAGAGCAGGTATTAAGTTGGATTCAATCAGTCATTTTGCTGGAGGATGAGAAATTTCTCGAAACGTTAGGTTAGGGGATTAAAAGCACATGATCAAGATCAATTTGGACAGGAAATCAAAACATGAACCTGACTAAAGTCAGTTCGACAATACGGTTCATAGCCACTTTAGTGGCGTAAGTTAAGAACCTGACTAAAGTCAGTTTGAACGGAAGGGAGGATTTTAAAGGATGAGGGAATTCTTGATGAAATGGATTAAGGCAGTAAGAGCGCCTTTTTTCACCGGCACTTTAGTACCGGTTGCGGTTGGGTCTACTTTAGCTTATAGCCAGACCGGGAGATTCCACTGGCTGAATTTTTTCCTGACCTTGTTCGGGTTCTGTTTTATCCATGCGGGCGCTAATCTTGCCAATGACTATTTTGACCATAAAACTACGGATGATGATATCAACTTCTCCTTCACACCGTTTTCTGGCGGCAGCCGTGTGATTCAGGATGGTATTGTCCCGGCTAAACAGGTCCTCAATGCGGCTTTAATTTTTTTCGGACTGGGTTCTGTGATTGGATTATATCTTAATTATGTTTCCCCTGGAAATATAGTTCTTCTTTTTGGAATCTTTGGAGTCTTGACGGCGTTTTTTTATACCGCTACTCCAGTTATGTTTGCCTACCGCGGATGGGGTGAATTGATGATAGGTTTGGATTTCGGGGTTCTGGCAGTGATGGGCTCATTCTACGTTCAGGCGCATTTCCTGAACTGGTCAGCTTTCTGGGCTTCACTCCCTGTGGCTTTTATGATAACCGGCATTCTGTATATCAACCAGTTTCAGGACTACGAAGCTGACAAAACTGTCAATAAGAACCACTGGGTGGTGAGATTGGGTAAGAAAAAAGCAGTTTACGGATACTACCTCATTATCGCAGGAACCTATCTTTCTATCATCATCTCAGTAGTATCAGGACTGCTGCCACCTTTTGCTCTGATTGCCTTGTTGACTTTGCCTCTGGCTTACGCTGCCATAAAAGTCCTCAGAGCTAATTACGATAAAATCTACGAGCTTATACCAGCCAATGCCAGCACCATAAAGATTCATCTTTTCGTGGGGCTGCTTCTTTCTTTTGGATTTATCCTCAACCGGCTGATCTAATCTCTTGTAGGGGCGACCCTCGTGGTCGCCCGCGGGAGGGGACAAGCCCCTCCCCTACGGTCCGATTTGATTTTTGGTAGGGGCGAGGTTTCCTCGCCCTTCTGTCTTCATCGGTAATCCTACCCTGCCCACAAGGTGGGGTATAGACCCACATTGAGGGCAATGCGGGTCTACATCTACCGTCTGAAATACAATCTGGGGCGGATTGCCTTACGCCCATACAAATCATGTCCTCCTTTTGATTACAAGAAGATGACGTAAACCCACGTTGGGGGCAACATGGGTTTACCGGTTTTGACAATTGTAGTTGCTCGATTTATCGAGCAAAAACTTTCTCAATAAATTGGGCAACCACTAAAAGACGGTCTTAAGGATTTCCTTAATATTCCGAACTAAGAGAATAGCAGATGTAGGGGTTAGTAACCTTGCGATCCCGGCAACGGAGTCGTGAAGCCTCTGCTAAATAAACAGGGGATTTTTTCTGCGTTGGTGAGGACACCAACGCAGAGCAGTGGAGACGCCTAATAAATTAGGCAACTACACTCAACCTGCAAGAAGAGCTTATGGAACTTCAGGGTAGTGTGGAAAAATTCCAGCTTTCGGACATCTTTCAGCTTTTGAGCGCCTGCAGGAAAAGCGGAACCTTAGGCGTGCAGAAAGGTGAAGATGTTATCATGGTCTATTTCCAGGATGGTAATATAATCTTTGCCCATAACCCGTATAATCGGCTCCGAGTCGGAGAGCTACTGGTTAAAAAAGGGATATTAAGTGCTAACCGTTTGCAGAAAATCATGCAAGTCCAGAAAGAACTCAAGGACAAAAAAAGAATTGGGGAGCTATTAATTTTAGAAGGCATCATCACCCGAAAGCAGTTAGAGGAACTGGTAAAATTACAGGTGGAAGAAGTGATCTATGACCTTCTCAAATGGGAAAAGGGGAATTTCAAAGTCTACGAGAACAGGTTTCCCACTCAAGAAGAGATAACCATTAAGATCTCCACGGAAAATCTGATTTTAGAAAGCGTGAGAAGATCGGATGAGATGGAAAGGCTAAAGAAAAAGTTGCCATCCTTTGATACCGTTGTAGGTTTAGCCCCAACTGAAGATAACCGGGAAAAAGACATTAACCTGAAAGCGGATGAATGGAATGTCTTAACCTTAGTGGATGGCCAACGGGATATCAGAAAAATCTTAGAGGATTCTAAAAGGGATAAGATCGAAACTCTTAAAAAGTTAGCCGGGCTTCTTTTAGCAGGGGTAGTTGAGCCGGTAAAAAGGCCTATACTGGAGATAAAAACCGACAGACTGGAAAAGCTCTTAGAGCAGTTCAATCGCAGTCTGGAGAAATATACTGAGGAATGAATAGATGGAATTAAAAGAGGCACTCCTGAGTCTTAAAAAATCTATGGATGACTTTTTGGAGAGAGCTTTCGAAAAGGAAGAGGAGGAATGGGAGGTTGACCAAAAAGTTACCGCATTGGAAAATATCGTGCTGGGAAAAAGCAGGGATTTCTGGCAGGTAAAAGACAGGTTCAAAGGGATGGAAGCCTGGCTCAAAAACGAGGGTGAGGAGCTGAACTCAAAGCCGGTCAAGAAAAGTCAGATTCAGAGAGTGATAGAGTGCATTGAAAGGATGAAAGTCTATTGGGAGATGATCAGGGGAGAAAAATTTTATCAGGATGGGGAGAGGACCTTAAAACAGGCAAATTTATTTATAAGGGAAAATCTAAGGAGAAGAGGCTGGGAATACACCCCTTTGGGGCTGGTAGATTTCGTGCAGTTGGATGAGTCACTCCTCAACTTGAAGGAGGAGATAAGAAATTTAGACGGAGACGATACGGACATCAAAAACAAGTATCAGAAAACTTTGAGTTACCAGCTTGACCTGATGGATTATTTCTACAAACCCAAGGACCATCTTTTGACCATACTGGACTATCAGTTGAAAACCTTAGAGATGAAAACTACTAAGGAGGATGAGTTTTTCACCGCCTCACTGATCTACTACCTAAGACAAAACAGATATAAGGTTGAGCCTTATTTAGAAAGATTCAGAAAAATTATTAATCAAAAAAAGAGTTTGAATTAGGGAAAATGAGTATTATCTTGGAACAACGATCCTGGAGTATAAAGCTTAAGGTCTTGTCCGCAGGATCCAGGAGAAGACTTTAGCTTTATCATTAAGTAAACCCAAGACGATTGTTGAAGAAGTTTAGCACATTGTCGTTGCGAGCCCCCGTAGGGGACGAAGCCCAGATGGGCTTCGTCGGTCAAATGACCTCCTCGCAATGACTCTTATGTGCCTGTCGGGTCCCCTGACCCGACAGGCACGAGAGTCGTCTTACCAGGTCAGAGGAAATGGCAAGTACAGAAAATAAAGCTGACGTAGCGGGAGTTTTAGACCTCCTCCAAGCTACGCATAATATGGGTCGGGTAAACCTGAAGGTTTACACTTCTATGCTGGTCAAATAAAAGGCGGTTCAAAATCGTTTTAACTTAGGGTTATGGCAGAGGAAAAAGGTACAAGAGCTTTTCGGGAAGGGATAAGGTCTTTGAAGTCAAAAGACTTCAAAGCGTCTGAGCAGAAGTTTAGAGAGGCCGTGATCAGAAAGGGTCCCAAATCACAAAAAGCTGAGCTGATTTACCAGGCTCTGCTGATCAGAAAAGAATGCGAGAGGTTACTACAGGAGTTGAAATTCAGATTTTAAAGGAGGAGTATGCCTAAAAAGCAGATGACTTTTGCGGATAAGGTCAAGAAAGATAAACATCTGGTCCATTGCCCCAAGTGCGGAGGGGCTAAACAGAGTATCCTTTACGTTGAATCTATCAGGAACGACACCGGGTCCTGGAAATTCAGAGAAAGAAACGTAAACGTGTGTAAATGCAATCAGGCTGAAATTTATAAGTAATTTTTTCTGCAGTTAGTTGAATTTGAAGTAGTTAGCAACCGCCAGCAGGTCTTTTTTTATGGCGGTTTTTGCTTGTGAAAAAAGTTACAAAAAGGCTTGCTTTTGAAAGTTTTTTTCTTAAATTTGTTTAATTTCTTTTTTTTCTTAAGGAAAAAAAAAGGACAATATGCCAAGAATTGAAGTAAATATAAAAAGATGCAAAGGGTGCGAACTCTGCGTTGTTGCTTGTCCCTACAAGGTAATAGGGATGTCAAAGAAGTTCGCCTCGACCGGGTATTATCCTGCTGAAATGGTCAAGCCGGAAAAATGCACCGGGTGTACCCTCTGTGCACTGGTCTGCCCGGATGTAGCCATAGAGGTTTACAAGTAATCTATCTGGATGACTATAAGGAGAGTTTAGAGATGGGTGAAAAATTATTAATGAAGGGGAATGAGGCATTGGCTGAGGGTGCGGTAAGAGCCGGGTGCAGGTTTTTTTCCGGTTACCCGATCACGCCGCAGAATGAGGTCCCGGAATACCTTTCCTGGAGGCTGCCCGAGGTTGGAGGAACTTTTATTCAGGCAGAAAGCGAAGTTGCAGCTATTAATATGCTTTATGGTGCCTCTGCGTGTGGTGCCAGAGTTATGACCTCATCCTCTGGTCCGGGAATAAGTCTTAAGCAGGAAGGAATCTCATATATCTCAGGTGCCAACCTCCCTATCTTCTATGCAAACGTAATGCGCGGCGGACCTGGTTTAGGGAATATCGCACCTTCTCAGGGCGATTATTTTCAAGCCACCAGGGGTGGAGGTCACGGAGACTATAGAGTAATTGTATATGCTCCTAACTCGGTTTCCGAGATGGGGAATTTTCCTAGAAGGTGTTATGATTTAGCTGAGAAATACAGAATCGCCACAATGGTTCTCACAGATGGTCTCTTAGGCCAGATGATGGAGCCGATAGAGTTCGACTTTGAGCCGGTCGATCCTGCTAAACTTCCGGCAAAAGACTGGGCTTTAGGAAATGCTGAAGGCAGGGAAAGAAGGGTGATAAGGTCTTATGATTTAAGGCCCGGATATTTAGAAAAAATGACCTTGAAATTAGCTGAGAAGTATAAGGAAATCGAGGAAAAAGAGGTAAAATTCGAGGCGGTTCAGGTTGAAGATGCGGAGATTCTCCTGGTCGCATACGGAACTTCTTCCCGAATCTCGAAATCGGCTCTGATGTTAGGCAGAAAAGAAGGTATAAAAATCGGGCTTTTAAGACCTATCACCTTGTGGCCCTTTCCGAGTAAAATCATAAGTGACCTGTCCGAAAGGATTAAAAAGATATTAACCGTGGAGATGAGCCTGGGTCAATTAGTAGAAGACGTTAGATTAGCTGTCGAAGGTAAGTCCAAAGTTTATTTGCACGGCAGACCATCAGGCGGAATACCAACTGGAGAAGAAGTTTTAGAAGTGATCAAGAAAATTATGAGGAGTTGATGCAAAGCTGAAAAGGCATCTTGACGGGCAAGGGTGCCCGTCCTACGGGGAATCGACATCTATTGAATCCGTAGGCGGGACTCCCAGTCCCGCAAACAAATATTACAGAGACCCTTTGCGAAATTGTTACTTGCTATAAGCTCTTTGAGTCTGGAGGAACTATGGAGAAGAAAGTTTTTGAAAGAACTAAAGGTTTAACCGAAATCCTGATGCGCTACTGTCCCGGATGCGGGCATGGGGTGGTTCACCGGTTGGTGGGTGAGGTGATGGAGGAGTTGGGGATAGCCAAAAGGACTATCGGGATTGCACCAGTCGGTTGCTCCGTTTTCGCTGACGAGTATTTTAACTGTGATATGATTCAGCCTGCTCACGGCAGGGGACCTGCAGTTGCTACTGGAATTAAAAGGGTTAGACCGGACTGCATAGTTTTCAGCTATCAGGGAGACGGGGATTTAGCCTCAATCGGAATGGCGGAAACGATTCATGCGGCTGCAAGGGGTGAAAGGATAACCATAATATTTGTAAATAATGCTATTTACGGAATGACCGGCGGACAAATGGCACCTACGACCCTTTTAGGGATGAAATCAACCACCACCCCTTTTGGCAGAGACCCCAGGGTTGCCGGG
>JALHSU010000061.1 GCA_022865345.1 Candidatus Zixiibacteriota bacterium | reverse complement strand
CCCGACGCTACATCGTCTGAACGACAGACAGGAATGTGTTAGATCTAAAATTCAACTTGTTCATAGCCATTTTCGTGGCGTAAAAACCCGACTAAAGTCGGTTTGAACGAACATTCGCTGACCTTACACTCTCCTATGAGGAGAGGGAATCTTCGTCTTGTGCAAGACACTCTTTACGGGCAGGCACACGGTTCGATTAGCTCACCGGCCTGAGCTAAGCCGAAGGAGGGGCCTGCCCCTACAGTCTTTTTCTGTTTTTCTTTCCCTTGAACTCTTGAACCTTTAAACCTTTTAACCTTTCTTACTCGTCATTGAATTTAAACTGCATCTCATAGAGCTTCTTATACAATCCCTCCTGCTGGATAAGCTCTTTGTGCTTTCCGGTCTGGACTATCCTTCCCTCATCTATCACCACGATCTTATCTGCATTTTGTATGGTGGAAAGTCGATGCGCAATCACAAAAGTGGTGCGGTTTTTCATCAACCGGTCAATTGCCTCCTGAACCAGCAGTTCTGATTCTGAGTCCAGAGCTGAGGTAGCTTCATCGAAAATAAGAATTGAAGGATTTTTATACAAAGCACGGGCAATAGAAATTCTCTGCCTTTCACCTCCGGAAAGCTTGACTCCTCTGTCTCCGATAATGGTATTGTACCCTTCTGGCAGGCCCTGAATGAAATCATAGGCATTAGCCATTTTAGCCACCTCATTGACTTTATCCGGTGTAGCTTTCTCATCTCCATACGCGATATTATTCCAGACCGTGTCATTAAAGAGTATGGTTTCCTGGGTGACGATCCCCATCAGGTTACGCAAAGAGTTCAAGTTCATTTTTCGTAAGTCTACACCGTCTATCTCGATGACCCCCTCATTTGGATCATAGAAACGGGGAAGCAGGTCAACCAGAGTAGATTTGCCTGCACCAGAGGGACCCACCAGCGCTACTATCTCTCCGGATTTTACCTCTAGATCTATTTTCTCCAGTGCTGCTTTCTTGCTATTATATCTGAATGACACATTTTTGAACTCCACTCCTTGCTTTAGACTATCGATTTTAACCCCATCCTTAGGGCTTTCGATTTTAGGCCGGGTATCCAGGACTTCAAAAATTCTTGTTGCCGCAGCCAAACCCTGCTGGATATCTATATTCACGTGGCTTAAAATCTTCAAAGGCTGCATCAAAGAGAACATCGCAATAAGAAAAAGGAAGAACCGGTCCGGGGTTAAGCCTCCACCGGCTAAGATAGCTCTTCCTCCAAACCAGAGAATCAGAACTCCAGCCACAACTCCCAGAAACTCAGTCAACGGTGGTGCTAAAGAGCCTACTCTGGTCAAGCGCACCATAGTCTTAAAATAATCTCTGGTATAATTGAAAAACTTCTTCAGCTCAAATCCTTCCATTGCAAAAGCCTTAACCACTTTTATGCCAGAAACTGTCTCTTGCAGGACTGAAGTTATGTTTCCCATCTTTTGCTGGGCCAAAACGCTTTTGGAACGCAACCTTTTCCCTACTTTGGTGATTATAAAGATGCTGGGGGGAAAAAGCAGAAGCGCAATCAAAGTCAATTTCCAGCTTGCCCAGACTACCAGGAAAAGATAAACAATCGCCAAGAAAAACTGGTTTAATCCTCCGACAAATCCTGAGGAGACCGCATTTTTTACCAGACTCACATCGTTAGTCACCCTGGAGATCAATACTCCGGTCTTCTTTCCGTGGAAATATTCCAAAGGCAAGAGATGATAATGAGAATAGAGCTTATCTCTCAAATCTTTTACCACACCTTCCTGAACTATCACCATAAGATAGTTCTGCAGATACCAGAATATATTTTTTAAAAAGAATATGACTAAGATGAAGATACACAATCGCTTAAGACTATCTACTTTATCTTTTCCTTTAAGCCAGGAATCAAACTGCTGTTTGAGTTTTCCAGGAACCAGAACTACCAAACTTTCTCCACCTGACGAAGACTTCTGCTGCAGGCTTTCGCTCGTATCAGCAGAGGTTGAACTTTTCTCATATCCTACGGATCCGTTATCGGAAAAAATCATCTTGGTAAATGGAATCACCATAGTAAGAGAAAAGCCACTCATCCCGGCGAAAAGTATCATAAACAGGACAGCCCCCACCAGAGATTTCAGGTGTGGTCTAATGAATTTTAGAAGTCTTATGTAAAGTCTCACTTTAAATCTCCACAAACACTCTGTACACGCGTAGCAGAGGTTTTAGACCTCTGCGCCCGATCCCTAAAGGCTCGGCTACGCATCCTTTAAAACTCCGTGAATCTTTACGGTAGGGGCGAGGTTTCCTCGCCCTGGGGCTGGGAGACCCAGCCCCTACATCATATTCTAAATTACACTTATTTTAGTACCTTTCATCCTTGACAATTCCTTCACCATTCTGCAAGCCTCTTCCAATATTGTTTTTAATTCTATTTTCCCATTGATTTTGCTTATAATTTTGTCCTTATCACCTTTTGGGCCGAATTTAACCGGATCTGATTGAATGAAAATGGCTAAGGTTGGAGTCCCGACTGCAGTTGAAAGATGCATTATCCCCGAATCAGAGGAGATGAAAAGATTGCATCTTTGCAGAAGAGCTGAGAGTTCAGGCAAAGGAAGAATCTCAGGCAGTACCTCACTGATTTTCAAATTCTTAATCAGCTCTTTCTCTTCCGGTCCCCAGATATAAATCACCTTTACATTTTCCCTTTCTTTTATCCATTCACCTAATTCGATAAAATTTTTTATCTCCCACCTTTTCTCGCCTGTCCCACCCAGGTTTATCCCAATAAGAGAATCCTCATTTGTTATCCCCATTTTCTCTAAATAATTTCTGATATATTCCTTTTCTTCCTTCTTTACTCCCAAGAATGGCAACTCATCAGATATTCCCGGAATTAAAAACTTCAGAAGGTCCAGATGCATATCAATTGCATGCCGGGTATACTTAACTGGGGGAACCTCTATGTTCAGGAAGAGGTCGCTTTTCTCCCTTTTATGCCCGACTCGGTACTTTGCTCCCGAAAGATAAATCCACATCCCGTGACCAAAGGAAAGGTGATTTTCGTCCGAACAGTCAAAGGCAAGATCAAAACCCTTTCTTCTCAGCGAGAAAATCTGAGAGATGAAAGCAAAAGGGTTGCGGATATATTTTTTTTTCTCCAGGACCAAAAGCTCATCTATCAATTTAGAGCCGGAGAAAACCTCTGTTGATACGCTACTGGAGAGAAAAGATATCTTAGCCTGGGGGAAAGATTTCCTCAGTGCTAAAAGCAGCGGAGTGGTCAAAATAAGGTTGCCGATCCGGTCATCCTGTCTTATTACCAGTATCTTCTTAACGGCAGATAGATCAACTTTATCCTGAACGGGCTTATTCCTGAACAAAAGCTTCAGCACCTGTATTAAGAACGATTTACCCTTTTTCTCCAGCGTTTTTCTCATCTATTATTCTTTAGTCTATAATAATCGACATTCAAGTGGTCTACGAATATAGATCTCCAGAAAGCGATTTAAAATTATTGTAATATCTACAGCCCCAAAAGTCAATATCTTTTGAGAAGTGGAACGGTACAACCGGCATACCTGGACTGTTGCCGAAGTCGTTTTTGGGAGGAATCTTATGTAGGGACAGGGCTGGTTGAGCTTTGCGAAATCCCGCTTTTGCGGTGGCCCCTGTCCTAACTCTGGTGCGGACAGCCACACGGTTCGGCAGGCTCACCGTCCTGAGCGAAGTCGAAGGAAGGGCTGTCCCTACATTAACTACGAAACAGATAAAATGGAGGGCAGAAGTCTTCGCCAGGATCCTGTGGACAAGACCTTGAGGCCATCCTCTACACTATCCCTTCTCGCGGTAGAACAGGCATTCTTGTCTGTTCTATTTGCGACCCTGTCCTACCCTACGGGGGACTTGCTCCGGATACATCAATAGGAAAAGGGTCGCATTACATACTGCTAACCTGATTTATCAATTTCAACCGGTTTAGCATCTTCAGGAATTTTAACTTGAAATTTTTTGTCAGGAATTGAGATGTTTATATTCCTCTCCAAAAATCTGAGTTTCAGCTTCACCTTTTCGTCCAGAGATTTTATCTCTATAGCTTTGGGAATTTTGGTCTGGTTGAATTTCTCAAAATTCTTATATGCT
>JALHSU010000060.1 GCA_022865345.1 Candidatus Zixiibacteriota bacterium | reverse complement strand
GGTATTCAAAGGGAGGTCGATTTCAAAAAGGGACCAGTTGGTTTGCCAAGCGGAGAAGATGAAATTGAGATAAATCTGCGAGCTCCGATTCATCTCTCTGCTTTGTTTATTCCGCATTTAATAAAGCAGAAGGAAGCGGCAATTGTGAATATCACATCCGGACTTGCTTTCGTCCCGATTGCCATAATGCCTGTTTATTGCGCTACCAAGGCAGCAATTCATTCTTTCAGCTTGTCCTTGAGACATCAGTTGAGAGACACGCCCATAAAGGTTTTTGAGATAATTCCTCCTACAACTGACACTGAGCTTGATAGAGGAGCGCGAGATAAAAGAGGTCAAGTAGATAGAGGAATAAAGCCTGAAGTGGTTGCGCAAGCAGCTATTGAAGCACTAGAAAAAGATGACTATGAGACTGCGGTCGGACAGGCACAGTTTTTACGCGATAGTTCGAGAAAGGAACCAGAACGGACGTTTCAGATGATTAATTCACGAAAGTAGCTCTGCAGGAAACCTGACTCACGAGATTTCGGGGAGAATAAAATAATGGTAAAGGATAAGCTAAATTGCCCACGTCTTTTCTGCATTGGCAGAAATTACACAGAGCACATTCAGGAGCTGTCAAACACTGTACCCACCAAGCCCGTTTTTTTTATTAAGCCAGCAACATGTTTAATCGGACCGCGGGAGAAGATTCATTTTCCCAAGCACGGGAAGGAGCTTCATCACGAGGTCGAGATAGTGGTCAAAATCGGTAGCGAGGGGAGAGTAGTGAGGGAAGAGGAGGCGATTTCTTTTGTATCTGCAGTAACCGTTGGTCTGGATTTGACCCTAAGGGATGTTCAGGCGGACCTGAAGAAAAAGGGTCTGCCTTGGGAAATTGCCAAGGCTTTTGAACAGAGCGCTCCGATAGGTGATTTCGTTCCCTATGATAAGTCGGTCGAGTTGAATAATATCTCATTTGGATGCAAAGTCAACGGAATCGAAAGGCAGACAGGAAATAGCCGGGATATGATATTCAGTATCCCAAGACTGTTGGTCGAATTAAGTAAGATATGGGTGCTTCACGAAGGCGACTTGATATACACCGGTACTCCGTCAGGGGTGGGGCCGCTTACGATAGGAGACACGATTGAAATTGAAAGTGAGCTGACCGGATCGTTCTCGTGGAGTATAGTTGAATAACTAATAGGTCAAGGAGCCCCGGGCTCCTGATATCATTCTTATCACGAAAGGGGTAAATATGGAAATGAATCACGTTAAGGGCAAGAACAAAGGGCATATTTCTCTCTATGCGCTTAGCACCTGTGGATGGTGCAAGAAGACCAAACGGTTACTGGACCAGGCAAAGGTAGAATATCACTATACCGATGTCGACCTTCTCCAGGGTGAAGAAAGGGAGCAAGCGATGAAGGAATTAAAGCGGTGGAATCCTGCCTGTACGTTTCCCACTCTGGTAATTGATGACAAATGCATTATCGGGTACCAGGAGAAGGAGATAAAGGAGACGATTGGATTATGAGCGATGAAATCCAGGTCACGGAAGAGGAAGTAGATAGATTATACAAGAAACTATATCGTGAAGCTGAAGCAGGTGGGTACCATCTCAATCCGGATGTGGAGCAAACCAAAGACCTTGTCAGGGGTATTCTGGTGAATGAGAAACGGTACGGATACTGGAATTGTCCTTGCAGATTGTCATCTGGTATTAAACAGGATGACCTGGACATAATTTGCCCTTGCGATTATCGGGATCCGGACCTGAACGATTACGGCACCTGCTATTGTGCGCTGTATGTATCGCAGGCAGTTTTAGAAGGCACGCAAAAGTTGAGACCAATACCCGAAAGACGACTTCCGTTAGAGGAAAGACAAAAAGCATGGACCAAACCTGCGGTCGCAGGTACGTCAGCTCTACCATATCCGGTGTGGAGGTGCAAAGTGTGCGGCTACTTATGCGCCAGAGATGAACCTCCGGAGGTGTGCCCGGTGTGCAAGGCAAAGAAAGATCGATTCGAGGTGTTCATGTAAATAGGCCAGAAACCTCAAAACTCATGACCCGCAAACGGGTTTCCGTTTCAAAAATAGCTTGACTTTCCTTCTTTTTATGCTAAGATATCTTCGTCTTCTCCAGCATGTCAAGTTTAAGCAGGTTATTAGTTCTGTAAGCCAAAAAGGGAGGTTCGAACAATGCCGGAACAATCTTACACATATATTATAGTTGGGGCAGGACTAGCGGGCGGATGTGCAGCAGATGCCATCCGGCAATCTGACAAGAAAGGTTCGGTACTGCTGGTCGGAGATGAGAAACATCTTCCGTACGACCGCCCGGACTTATCTAAGAAGCTTTGGTTTGGGAAGAAAAAACTCGAACAGATATTTCTGCACGACCAGAAGTTCTATGATGAACATGAGATTCAGGTGACACTGGGAAGCAGAATAGTAGAGGTGGATGCCAAACTCAAGTCTGTAAAGGATGACAAAGGAAATACCTATCGATATGATAAACTGCTTTTAGCCACAGGTGGTATTCCCCGGACGTTACCCATTCCTGGCGGAGATATTGAAGGAATCTGTTATTATCGCTACCTGGATGATTACCTCAGAATAAGAACTGAAGCAAAAGAGGGAAAATCTGCTGTGGTCATTGGCGGAGGATTCATCGGGTCTGAGATAGCGGCGGCACTTAATATTAATAAGGTAAATGTGACCATGGTTTTTCCAGAGCCATACCTGGTCCAGAGAGTGTTTCCTGACTATTTGGGAAAAGCCATTCAGCAGCACTACATCGAGCGAGGAATCAAGATTCTCAATGGCGATAAACCATCCTCTATCTACAAGAACGGAGTCAGGTTCCTTACCCAGACCAGCAATGGAAAACAGGTCGAGTCTGACCTTTTGATCGTAGGCATAGGTATAATGCCGGTAATTGATCTTGCTCAGCAGGCGGGGTTGAAAGTTGGCAACGGAATAGTGGTGAATGAGTATCTGCAGACTTCTGACCCGAACATATATGCTGCAGGGGACAATGCCTATTTCCCTTATCAGGCATTGGGTCAGAATATGCGTGTGGAGCACTGGGATAATGCTGTAAACCAGGGCAAATGGGCGGGAAGAAATATGGCTGGTGCGCATGAGCAGTTTGATTATATGCCGTACTTCTACTCCGATCTTTTCGAGTTCGGATATGAAGCCGTTGGAGAGGTGGATTCACAGCTTGAAACTTTTGCGGACTGGCAGAAAGAGAATGATACCGGCGTCATCTACTACCTGAAGGAAGGAAAGGTTAGAGGCCTGATGATGTGCAATGTCTGGGGCAAAGTGGATGCAGCTCGCGAGCTAATCAAGAAAGGGGAGAGAGTAAGACCAGAAAGTCTGGCAGGGATTATCCGTTGATTGCCAAAAAGGAGACAAAATGAAATTAACAGATGAAAACTGCAAGCCGGTGATGACCGGGGAAAGCTCTCTATCTGACCAGGCTGTCAAGGAACTGGCTATTCAGATTCCAAGATGGGCGATCAGAGATAAATCTATAGATAAGGAATTTCAATTCAGGGATTTCAAAGGGAGTATAGCCTTTGTCAATAAAGTAGCAGATTTGGCAGAGAAGCAAAATCATCATCCGGATATTTGTATCTTCTATAACAAGGTAAAATTAGTTCTCTCCACTTACAAGATAGGCGGGCTTTCGAGGAACGATTTTATTTTAGCGGCGAAGATAGATCTGCTGGTTTAAACATAAGATCAGCAGGTTTGGAGGAGCTTAAAGCTACATGAAAGAGGAAAAGTTACAGGGAAAGACTGTTTTAGTCACAGGGGCATCTAAGCGGATTGGACGTGAAATATGCTTTGCTCTTGCCAGGGAAGGAGTGAATATTGTCATTCATTATAATAGCTCCAAAGAGGATGCTAAAAGACTGTGCGCTGAGCTGGCTGATTATGAGGTGAACTCCTGGCTGGTGAAGGCTGATTTTAAGAATTCAAGAGAATACAATAGTCTGATTCACAGAAGCTTGAAGATTGCCGGCTCACTGGATATTTTAGTGAATAATGCTTCGGTTTTTCTCCCCGGCAGACTCAAACAGATGTCTTTTGAAGACCTGAGGCTGCATATTCAGGTGAACGCTTGGGTTCCGCTGGTTTTGAGCCGTGAATTCGCCCGCTTAGTCAAAAATGGGAAAATTATCAATCTGCTGGATGCCAGGATAAAGGGATATGACTTTCTGCATGTACCATATATTCTGAGCAAACACCTGCTTTCAGTTTTGACTGAAATGATGGCCCTGGAATTCGCCCCGGATGTTACGGTAAACGGAATAGCTCCAGGGTTGATACTTCCTCCACCCGGTAAGGATAATCGCTACCTGGAAAAGCTGATGCAGACGGTGCCTTTAAAACGACACGGTAAACCTGAAGATATCGCGGCTGCGGTTATTTATTTGTTAAAAAATGATTTCGTAACCGGTCAGATCATCAATGTGGATGGTGGTCTGCATTTGAAGGGGTACGGTAATGGACCGAATCCTGATAAGTGACCTTTCTGCCCGCTGTATTATCGGCATTAACCAAGAGGAGCGCCGCGAAAAGCAGGATGTGGTGATAAACCTCATCATCTTTGCTGATCTGGGTAAAGCTGCCAAGAGCGATAGATTTGAGGACTCCGTGGACTACCGCGCCCTGAAAAAGAAAGTTCTGAGCATTGTGGAGGGTTCAAAATATTATCTGCTTGAGGCATTGGCTGAGTCAATAGCTGAAATCTGCCTGGAGCAGCCAGGAGTTGTGCAGGTACAGGTTAGAGTTGACAAGCCTTCAGCACTTCGCTTTGCCCGAAGTGTAGGAGTGGAGATCGAAAGAAAGCGTGAAGGTTAGCTATGGTGCGGGCATTTATCGGGGTGGGCTCGAACATCAATCCGGCTGAGAACGTCAAAAATGCAATTCGACTACTATCCAAAAAAGTGCGTATTGTTGGAATCTCTACCGTTTATCAAACTCAGCCAGAAGAAGGGCTAAAACAGCCTCAATACTATAATTGTGTCGTGGAAATCGAAACTAACTTCTCACCAGAGGAGTTGAAATATAAGGTGTTGCGAAAAATAGAAAAGGATTTAGGCAGGAAAAGGAGCAGGGATGAATATGCTTCGCGGACCATCGATCTGGATTTGATTTTATATGATGACCTTGTTCTGAAGAACGATGATTTTATTCTTCCTGATCCGCAGATAGCAAGCCGTCCATATCTTGCTATACCCCTGTACGAGCTGAATCCGGAATTAGTGCTGCCAGGGTCAGGCTTAAGCATAAAGAAACTTGCTTTAAACCTTTCAAGGGAGGGCATGCAGCCGCTTTACAACTACACAGAACTTTTGAAAAAGGAGATAATCCATGGACAAGAAAATTAACTGTGATAAGATTGAGAAGCTGGTAAAAGAGCTTTTGATAGAGCTGGGAGAGGATCCGCAGCGTGAGGGGCTTCTAAAAACCCCGGAGCGAGTTGCTCAGTCTCTAGCATACTTGACCTCTGGTTACGGGGTCGACCGAAAAAAGTTGATCAATGAGGCGCTTTTCACCCAGGAAACAAACAGCATGGTCATAGTAAAGGACATTGAGATTTACAGCTTGTGTGAGCATCATCTTCTGCCTTTTTTCGGGCGCTGTCATATCGGCTATATACCAAAGGGAAAGGTTTTCGGTGCCAGTAAATTAGCGCGCCTGGCAGATATGTATGCCAAGAGGCTGCAGTTGCAGGAGAGATTGACGGAGCAGATAGCCTATGCGGTGCGAGATTCTAGTGACGCTATTGGCGTAGGGGTGATGATAGAGGCACGTCATCTATGTATGATGATGAGAGGCGTGGAAAAACAGAATTCCGTAATGGTGACCTCTTCCGTTTTAGGAAGCTTCCGCGAATCAGCAGTTACCAGGCAAGAGTTTCTTTCTCTTATACATAGGCAACAGCATTAAGAATAAGTAATAGCTCCTGATGTGCCCTATCTGACTATTAATTGATTAAAACTTACTTCCCATTCGTAGGCAGGGCTCCCAGTCCTGCATGACGTGTTTTTCAGAGATCTCTCTCAGAACTTTAAAAAAATAAGCCACCAGAAAAATCAGTCATATAAAGTGTTAGATTAAGTGATAATCTTAACCCGTTGGTAAATCAGAAAATCAGTTAATGCTACTAAAGGTAATGCGTCGTAAATCAGATTAGTCTCCTCTTAAAAATACTTGATTTTTATGGTTTTATCTTTATACTATCTTTAGCTTATGGTAAGGCTGGAGTTAAATGCCCTGGCAGGTTTATATTAAGAATCTAAACTTTAGTCTCATATACGGAGAGATTATGAGAAGATTGTTTCAAGTTCTCGTTGTTTTCGGGTTTATTGAAATGACGGTTCCTGGTGTTACTTATGCGGTTGACCTTTTGAGAGGAATAATTCTGGACATACCTCAAGAAAAACTTTCCAGGGATGGAGATTATCCTGCAAGAGATGATGCTTAAAGAGGAGGTGATTTAAAGAAAACTTGATAGTTTCTTGAAAGGAGATTTGATTGAGGGGGAACACTATAAAACAGTGAGATATACGAATATCTCACCAAAGCAACGATAAGGAGGAGAAATGAAAAAGCTAATAGTTTTAATCGGGATTATCGGGATTCTGGGTATGTATTCTTTTGCTCAAGCGCAGGTCGATACTCTGACCATCCTGCATCTGAACGATACCCATTCCCATCTTTTGCCCTATGGCCCTAAAGATTGTGCGGGTAACTGGACCTGGGGTGGAATGGCAAGGATAGCCTCGTTAGTGGGGATGAATAGGCTGTCTGCTAACAAAGTAATGCTTCTGCATGCCGGGGATTTTTTCACTGGCGATTTTATGTTCCAGAAATACCTGGGAATTGCAGAGCTTGAAATCATGAAAGGCTTAAATTATGATGCTTTGGAGCTGGGAAACCATGAATTTGATTTGTATCCGTCGACATTAGAATACGTGCTCAGTCAGGCAGGATTCCCTGGTTCTGGTTTTCCGGTCTTATGCGCAAATCTGGATATGTCCGGAGACCCGGTGTTGGGCAACTTTGTCAAGCCTTATACCATAAAAGAGTATAATGGTTTAAAAGTTGGCATTTTCGGACTTTTGACTGAATTTACCAACCAGAACTCGAATCCTTCGCCAGTGATAGTTCTGCCAGCTTTAGCTAATGCTCAAGCCTGGGTAGACACCCTAAAAGCTCACAACTGTGATCTAATCATACTCCTTTCACATTTAAGTGCTGATTACGACCAGTTAGTTGCCTCCTCTGTTTCCGGGATAAATATAATCGTAGGAGGGCATTCCCATACCTTTATCAGTTCACCTATCCAGATAGGCAGTACTTTGATTCTCCAGGCAGGCGAGTTTGGCAGGAACCTTGGTAAGTTGACACTCTATCTGAACAACAAGACTATCCAGACTTGGAAGTATGAGCTTCAATCAGTAGATGCCTCCGTGCCAGAAGAGCCGACTACCGCCTTTATGGTGGGACAATTAGCAGCAGAGGTAGAGGCAGATCCCAGGTTTGGTCCAGTGTATACCCAGGTGATTGCACGGGCTAATACGGAAATAAAGAAACCCTTGGGTGAGGGATTGTTTAAAGATAATCCTTTAGGGAATCTAGTCTCAGATGCTCTGAGAGGCAAAACCGGAACAGATATCGCTTTCCACCCTCAGGGATTTTCCTCCCAGACGATTTATAAGGGAAGAGTCAAAGGAGCGGACATCTTTCAGGCTATACCATACGGGTTTGATCAGACTACTGGTCTGGGATTGAAGCTGGCGACCTTCGAGACTGATGGAATGTCAATTATCCACGGACTGGAATTTTCAGTCTACTATCTCCCGTCTATGGAGGATTTCTTCCTGCACTGCTCCAACTTCTCTTATATCTATAATTCATTAAATTCTCCAGGTTCGCGGGTTGATTATTCGTCAATTTCGGTAGATGGCCATCCTCTGAATCCTTATTCCAGCTACACAGTCACGGTGCCGGATGGGGTTGTTCCTTTCTTAAGCCAGATACCGGGATTTCAGATTAATAATCTTCAGATAACCGATTATTTTATGTACACTGTGGTGAAAGACTTTATGATTTCTCATTCTCCTGTTTCTTATTATACGGAAGGTCGAGTAATTGATCTGGCACTACTTTCTGACCCGCTCAAAGGGACCCTGGCTCTGTTGGAAGTAGTCGGGCTCTATCTGGAAAATGGCTCGATTGACGGGTATGGAATCGCGCACAGTTTGAAAAACCAGCTAAAAGAAGTATACTTCTCCCTGAAGAAAGGCGAATATGATGATGCCCTGGGAAGTCTAAAAGCTTTCAGGAGACACGTTAAAGCTCAAGCTGGTAAGCATATATCTTCTGAATCGGCAGAGAAACTGATTTACCTGGCTGACAAACTGCGAGAATCGATCATCAGCTCTTTCACGATCGCAGAAAAACATGGTCTGAAAAAGGAGTTGCCTGAAGGTTTTGAGCTTCTCCAGAACTATCCCAATCCTTTTAATCCACAGACTGAGATTGCCTATACTTTGCCAGAAGGCTCATACGTCAAGCTTGAAATCTATAACGTGCTTGGTCAGAAAATCAAGGTGTTAGTGGATGAATACCAGAGCGCAGGTACAAAAAAGGTGGTCTGGGATGGTAGAAATGAGAATGGAGAAAGAGTATCAAGCGGTATCTACTTCTATAGACTGGATGCAGGAAATTATGTCCAGACCAAAAAGATGAGCTTGTTAAAGTAAAACGATAAAATTCACAACTGATTGAGCGGATTAAACGGATTAGGAAAGCGGAGTAATCAGTTTAATCAAATTAATCAGCTGTGAGATCTCTGTAGGGGCGTAAGGCATTACGCCCCTGCCTTTCATCAAACGGTCTGAGCGCCCGATATCTCGGGCGGATATCGGGTGTTCTTTTAATGATGATTTTATGTGGAGACTTATCAAATGCGTCTCTTCTGGCTCACAAAATGTAACACCTATGTCTTCTAAATCATAACATCTACAATTGTTTGTGAAGCTGAAAGATTAGGCACCTTTTATAATCTCCTGCTCTGCTTTAGGTTAATTTCTTCTATTCTTTTATTTTGAACTGGTATTCTCCTTGCTATTGATTAATGATGAGAAAATATCGGCAAAGGAGATTTATATGAAGGTTCTTTTAGTCTACCCGGACACGAGTAAAGAAAGCGTTATCCCCAGAAAACTAATTAACATCGAGCCTCTGGGACTAGAATATCTGGCTGGAGCAATTCCAGAACACGAGGTAGAAATCTTTGATATGAAAATGGAGAATTCCTGGGAAAGAAAGATTGAGGAATTTCAGCCTGATGTTGTTGGCATCACCGGTACGGTAATTCATACTCACCGAATGTTAGAGGTTCTAAAAAAAGTCAAGGAATTTAATCGATACACTTTGACTGTAGTAGGGGGGACCCACGCTACTTTGATGCCTGAGGATTTCAATAAGCCTTCTGTGGACGTCATAATCCCCGGTCACCGGGTTTTATCTTTTAAGAAACTGTTGCTGAATTTCGAGAAAGGCAGACCTTTTGAAGAAGTAGAGGGATTAGCTTTGACCAATGGAGATAAGTTACACTTCACTCCTATAAAAAATCCGGTAACTGATTTAGACCATCTCCCTTTACCCAGAAGAGATTTGACTGAAAAATATCGAAAAAGATATTTCCATTTAGTCTGGAGACCAACTGCGCTGATTGTCACCTCAGCCGGCTGTCCTTATCAATGTAATTTCTGTCCCTGCCCGGTCCTTACCCGGAGAAGGTTTCTTAAAAGGTCTCCTGAGCTGGTTTTGGAGGAACTTTCCCGGATAAAAGAGGAATATATCTATGCCGGAGATGATAACTTTTTCTATGACTATCAGCATGCTTTGAGAATCTACCAGTTGATAAAGGATGCAGGAATAAAAAAACAGTATTATGTCTTGGGCCGGGTAGACGAGATAAACCGTCATCCGGACATTGTGGAGAAATGGGCAGAGATCGGGCTGAAAAAGGTTTTTTTGGGTCTGGAGTCATTCAAAGACGAGGAGCTTAAATCTCTAAATAAAAGATGCACGGTGGAGAAAAATAATCAGGCTATAGAAATTTTGCACAAAAATAAGGTTGATCCTTTAGGCGCTTTCATCATCCAGCCTTATTATAAAAAGAAGGATTTCGAAGCCATTTTGAAATATATGGATGAGATGAAGATCTTCTACCATGAGTTCACTATTTTAACCCCGCTTCCCGGAACAGAATTCTATGACGAGGTCAAAGGCAAGTTAATGTTTTCGGATAACCGGCTTTTTGACCTGGCTCATAGCCTTTTGCCTACTGAGCTTCCTTCAAAAGAGTTTTACAGGCTTTACAGCAGGCTCTATCGCAAAGCCTTTTCCCCGATCAGAGCTTTAAAGATAAGGCCGACTATTTCTCCTTTTACTAAATTGCGTTTTCTAAGGTTATTGCCGGGGCTTTTTGCTTTATACTATTCAGGTAGAAAAGCTTACAGGGACCTGATAAGATTTTAACTCAACTGATAAGATACGATTATCCCCTTTAACTTAAATATTAATCCTTGTTTGGAACGATGAAAGTTAATGGAGTTATACTGATAATTAAGTGTTTGAGTTATAAAGTCTTAGCTTGACATTTTGGATTATTAGCTTATACTATAACAGGTGCCAATTCTGGCTCAGTTAATTAAGAGGGGAAGTATTTTTTATTGACTTCATTATTTGCTTTAAAAAGGTGGAAACTGGATAGGCAGATTTTGATAATCACTTGAGTAGTTATCTATAAATATGGGAGGTAAAAATGAAGACAGCAATAATGTTTTTGATAATAGCTGCTTTACTGGTTTTGACGGACCTGACTATTTCAGGTAAATCGCGACCAGATATTGCCCAGTCTGAATCTGTATTACCTGGGTCTGAGCCCTCAATCATTCCTGTGTTTGTTAATAAAAATAAGCCACGAAACAAAATTTCTGGAGAGAAGCCTAATAGCATTTATAATCTCTATTTTGGTAATCTTCATTCTCACACATCCTATTCAGATGGAGTAGGTACTCCAGCCATAGCATTTGCATACGCAAGAGATATAGCTGGAATCGATTTTCTTGCAATAACCGACCATATCGGGGGAGACACCAGTTGGTGTCTCAGTGAAGGAGAATATGCTGATATACTATTTCAGGCAAATGCCTGTACACAAGATAATGTTTTCATAGCCATTGCAGGACAGGAGTGGGTTGGTCGGGATCCAATAAATGGAGCGTATAATCATATTAATGTATATGAAGCTGACCACGTGCTCACAGCTCCTACTTATGATTTAGATTCTTTTTATAACGAACTCCAGTCAAGCGGCTCTACTGCAACTTTTTGTCATCCATACGATTTAAGCTATAACAATTATGCTTATTCTCCTATGGCAGACAGTGGAGTCAACGGTGTAGAGGTAAGGTATGACGAAGAAGAACTTAAGTATATCAAAATGCTGAATGCTGGATGGTATGTGGGTGTAGATGGGCCACAGGATAATCACACTGCCAACTGGGGACAGCGTCTTCGCTGGACCGTTGTGCTTGCACCCAGCTTGACAAAGGAGAATATTCTGGATGCAATGAGAAATCATCGGACCTATGCCACCTGGGATAGAAACATAGAGTTGATTTTTAAAGCTGAGGGTCACTGGATGGGAGAGAGCTTCAATCATCTGGATAACATACTCTTCGAGATAAGTGTAAACGACCCGGATATGGGGGATTTCCTTGGAAAAATAGGACTGTATCAAAATGGCACGCTCATCAAATCGATTACCGTCGATAGTATCTCTTATACCTGGACACCTGAAATTACTCCTCCCAACGGTAAAAATAACTACTTTATAAAAATCATACAACAAGATGGACAAAAGGTATGGTCAAGTCCAATCTGGGTTGACTGTGCTACTAATCTACCTTCAACTCCGGTACTTTTCTCTCCAGCCGATAATACAATACTAACTACTCTAACTCCCATTTTTGTCTGGAATCCATCCAGCAATAGTAATAATTATACTCTGCAATATTCCACTTCACATAATTTTCCTGAAGGTCCTTCAACAATTACAGTTGACAATATTAGCGAGACTTATTACACCCCAGCGAACAATCTTTTAAATCAGACTTTCTACTATTGGCACGTATGTGCGGTTAATGACTCTGGAGGCAGTGCCTATTCGGAAGTTCTAAAATTCTATATTGACCAAGACTCTATGCTAAAACGGGCTGAAGTCTATTCATCCAGGTTTATGATTCCAGTTGAAAACGATGGTACCTTAGGAACCCCAGGAATGAGATGGCTCCATCCTCTTTATGGCAGTATCTATCCCGGTTATAATGGTTCTTTTATTTTGGGAACTGAAGCCGATAATTTAGCTCTTGATTATAGTCAAGATGCGCTCAAATTCATTCCAGTTGATGGATGGAAACAGGATTATCTTTACTTTGAGCGGAAAGTCCCAGGAAGTGACCCACTTAGATACACGTTTGTTCGCCATTACTCCTGCTTTGAGCATCCAGCGCTGCCTTTGCAGGTTGAGGTTTTTGCTACTGGAGTTATTGACCCCGAGGGAGGTCCTTGTGCTGATGCTATCTTTGTCAAGTATGTGATTTACAACAAGAGTGAAGAGGTCGTCCAGAATATAGCTGACGCTCTCCATTTAGATCTGGATATATTCTCCGCTGAGGGCAATTCTGTTGCTGGGATCCCCGGCTTCCAAACCATGTGGACATATAATCCATCAGAAGCGAATATTCTAATGGGAATGACTCCTGAGCCGGTTTATGAAGGAGACAAAACCTATGGAGGTTGGGGTGTGAACTGGGTCAAGGAAATCTGGCCTCAAAGCGGTTGGATTATTGAACACCTGTGGGAGGTGTTAGAGTGGAATTCCTGGGTTATGAACCCTTATGGAGACCAACCCACGGGTGTTGGTATGATGCTCACTGACTATCCATTTACCTTAGCTCCTCATGAAAGATATCGCAACGAATATATCATCTGGGCGTATGATAAAACTAATCCGGTTAACGGGCTCACCTTTGGACGATTCCTGTATAGGTTGATGCAAAGTGAAGGTTACTTCAGAGGGAATGTTAACTCCGATGACAACCTTAATATTGCGGATGTAATCTATATGATTAACTACTTATTCAAAAATGGACCCGGCCTATTCCCCTTTGATGATCAAGGAGATGTGAACTTAGATAACAAGACAAGTGTTTCAGATGCTATTTATCTGATCAATTATCTATTTAAAAATGGAGCTCCGCCTATGGATAAAAACCGTCTGTTTCCGTCCCGGCACATTACTCCCCAAGGTGACACCCTGAATTATCAGCAGATGTTTAAGAGGTCTGGATTGTTAGACGATCCTTTATGGAGGGAACTGCCAAATCTTGTACCATAATGTATCTCATTCTATCCGAAGTCCTTTATTAAATACGATTGTTCTATCCTATAAAGTCAGTTCATTATATCAATTAGAAAATCATACTGATAATCAGGGTGAAGTAAGATTGATTCCCTCAAAGTAGTCTCTATCCGCAAAATCCATAAGAAACTTCACCAACTCTGAATGGAATAAAAAAAATGTAGAAGGTTTACGCTACATCCTATCTCTGTTCAAGATAGTCTAAGACTAAAAGCCAAAGTCAAATGCATTACCGTAGTTAAATGGTGTTGGGATTGCTCATAATCCTGTAATTTTAATCAATTCCATGTCAGGATTAGAAAAATCTGACTGAATACTTAAAATAGTGTTTGACAAACCGACTGAACTCAGCATATATTGAACTGCGAAATTAAAGACTGAATTTCGTATTAATTAAGGGTATTTTGGCCGAGGAGGTGATTTTAGAGAATGGTAATGAAGATAACAGACGAGTGCACTGCTTGCGGACTTTGCCTACCAGAGTGTCCTCAAACGGCTATAGCTGAGGGGGATATCTACCTGGTCGACCCCGGTAAATGTAACGAATGCGAGGGCTTAGAAGGAGGTTCTCGCTGTGTTCAGGTCTGCCCGATTGATTGTATAATCAAGGCTACTTGAGGTCGTACAAACTACATTTGAAGGACTTTGAGTATATAAGCACGCCGCCGTTTCCTACGGATCCTGCAAGGACTCTCAAGAAGCGACGGCGTTTTGAATTGGATGTAGCAGAGGTCTTCAGACCTCCATAAAAAAAGGTTTAATCCGCCTGTGGCGGACAATCGTTCAAAAGTTCAAAGGGAAAAAGAGCGTAGCGTCCAGTTTTATGCGGGACGAGGAAGGCAAAAGCCTTCCGCTACAGATTTATATTATCTTGAAAAACCAAATATTGTCAGGAATCAAGAATAAAGATGAGTGGTAAAGGGATTGTTATTTTGATTCTTTCGCTTCTCTTGGTTCTCTTCATCTTACAGAATACCGGGATGGTTTCTATCAAATTTCTTTTCTGGTCCATACTGATGTCTCGTTCAGTATTGGTGTTCTGGTTTTTCTTCATGGGTTTTATTGTGGGATATATTCTATTTGCTGCCAGGAAGAAAAAAGGAGAATGAGCATTTAGTCATAGTCGAAAACACTTATGTCAAATTTCAAGTTTTTGGAAGACATTGCCATTGCAGATGCGGCTTTTGAGGCTTACGGAGATACCCTGGAGGAGCTATTCGAGACCTGCGCTCTGGCTACTTTTGAGGTGATGGTGGATACAAAGAATGTCAAGCCAGAGCAAAAAGAGGAGATACTGATAAGGGATTTGAATTTAGATGACCTCCTTTTTGATTTCATATCCGAACTAGTGTATCTGAAAGATGCTCATAAGGTTTTTTTCTCCAAGTTCGATTTACATATAAACAAAAAAGAAGAGTATGAATTGGATGGCACAGTATGGGGCGAGAAGATAGATTACAAAAAGCAGGAAATCAGAAGAGATGTAAAAGCTATCACCTATCACATGCTCGAGGTGAAGGAGATGGATAATGGCTGGAGAGCTCAGGTGATTTTAGATACTTGAGGGAGGGAATATGCAGGTTAAAAAAATAGAGGATTATGTCTGGGAAATACCAGTAACTGAAAAAGAGGGGATGCGAGTTCCTGCCAGGATAATCGCTTCAGAGAAGATAATGAAAGAGATGGACCAGGGGGTTTATAACCAGATCACCAATGTAGCCTGTTTGCCCGGAATTCAAAACTATGCTTACTGCATGCCGGATGGGCACTGGGGATACGGGTTTCCCATAGGCGGAGTGGCGGCATTTGATTTAAAAGAAGGGGTTATCTCACCAGGTGGAATAGGGTTTGACATAAACTGTGGGGTGAGATCCGTCCGTACTAATCTGACATTTGAAGAGCTTAAGCCAAAACTGAACGAACTGATGGATACCTTGTACCGTCTTATTCCAGCAGGAGTCGGTTGCACTGGTTTTGTCAAATTGAATACCGAAAGATTTAAGGAAGTAATGGTGAAAGGTGTGGATTGGTGCATTCAGAACGGTTACGGCTGGGAAGAGGATAGGGAAAGAGTTGAACAGGGGGGGAGGATTCAGGGAGCTAATCCAGAAAAAGTGAGTCAAAAAGCAATATCCAGAGGAGTGGACCAATTAGGCACCCTGGGTTCAGGAAACCATTATCTTGAATTGCAAGTTGCCCAGACCGATAGAATCTTTCATCCGGAGGCAGCAAAAGCCTTCGGTATCGACCGCCCCAATCAGATATTCGTGATGATACACTGTGGCTCCAGAGGATTTGGGCACCAGATCGCCACAGATTATCTCAGGGTCTTTACCGAAGCGATGAGGAAATATAATATCAAAGTGCTGGATAAAGAGCTTGCCTGCGCCCCTTATAATTCTCCAGAAGGGCAGGACTATTATGGAGCAATGGTTTGTGCGGCTAATTCCGCTTTTGCTAATCGTCAGGTAATTCTGCATCAGGTCAGGGAAGCTTTTAGCCGGGTATTTCATAAGGACCCTAAAGATCTGGGAATGCATATAGTTTATGATGTAGCTCACAATATCGCCAAATTGGAAGAGCATTTGGTAAATGGCGAAAAAAAGAAAGTATTGGTTCATCGAAAGGGGGCGACACGCTCTTTTGGACCAGGGCATCCGGATGTGCCTGAGTTTTACAGACCGATTGGTCAGCCGGTCATAGTCGGTGGATCTATGGAGACCGCCTCTTATCTTTTAGTCGGGAGTCAAAGAGCAATGGAGCTGACTATGGGCTCGACTTTACACGGTTCAGGCAGGACTATGTCCAGGGAGGCAGCCAAGAGAAAAGTGAGAGGATATGAGTTAATGAAGTCAATGGAGGAAAGGGGAATTGCGGTAAGAGCTGTTTCAATGCCCGGCCTGGCTGAGGAGGCAGGGATAGCTTATAAGAATATCTCCGAAGTGGTCGATGCAGTTGACTGCGCCGGCATATCCAGGAAAGTAATCGAACTCAGACCGGTCGGGAATATCAAGGGATAGAATAAGGACTATAACAATTGAGAACACCTGAGGTTGTTCGAGAATAAGGAAATTAACTGGTTATCAAAAGAAGGATGCCAAGAGACTTAAAGTATTACTTTAGGCGGAGCTTTTAATCCGCCTCTTTTTGTGTCAAAGTAGAATCCAGACAGAATAAATCTCTTATGATTGAAACTCTTATCGGGTTACTGTCGCATCACGGCTACCCTATAATTTTCGTTCTGCTGTTGCTGGGGATTTTCGGGTTACCTATACCGGATGAATTCCTCTTAGCTTTTGCAGGAGCTCTTATTTCAAAGGGGAGATTACATTTTGTCCCCACAATGCTTTCAGCTACCCTGGGCAGTATGTGTGGCATCACTTTAAGCTATGTTTTAGGACGTACCGCCGGAATCCACCTGGTAAAAAAATATGGTTCCAGATTTGGTCTATCCGATGAGAAAATAAACCACATTCATATGTGGTTTGAGAGTGCCGGCAGGTGGGTCCTGACCTTTGGATATTTCATCCCTGGTTTGCGCCACATAATGGCTTTAATTGCCGGTACCTCGAAATTAGAGCTGTCTGTTTTCACAACTTTTGCATACACCGGAGGCTTTATCTGGAGCTGCACTTTTATCTTACTGGGCTATTTTGTTGGTGTCAGGTGGGCTTATATGTCCAGGGAGATCCATTATATCGCTCTGATTATCTCCTTTTTGTTTTTTCTGACATTGACATTTTATTCATACTTTAAATACAGGAAACATACCTGAACAGAACCCTGTCTTTTTTGGCTCCGAGCGCTCGTTATCTCCCAAGAGACAAAATCTGCTTAATAAATGACTGATTCCCTGATTTTCTCCAGTCTGGATCGTGATCTACAATTTCGACAAAAAGTAGGGGAGGAGGACTATCAACCAACCACTATGAACCATTAACCAATTTTGTCCCGGTTAACCGGGACAAAATTAAAGAGGGCGTTAACCGCTGTACGGGTAATGGGGGGGGATAAAAGCTACCCGAAGTCACAGGGCACACCCTCGTTTTCTCAAACTTGTAAAGCTAAAACAAAACGCTTTGTATTAGATTCTTGACTTAATAATAATCAGGGGATGCAGTTTTGTCAAGAAAAATTTACAGGCGATTTTCTCAGATAACCATACTATGATAATCGAATTACTTTATTTGGGAGGATGAGTGGACAATGAACCAATCACTATATACTATTGAACAATTTTGTCCTCAGGCAAAATAAAAGAGGGTGTTAAGCTCTGTATGGGTAGAGGGGGGCTAGGAACTACCCGAAGTTACAGGGCACACCCTCGTTTTTTCCTTATATCTACCTCAATATATTTTACTGACAAATTTTGGCAATCAGGTATATACCTTATTTTATATTGAGGTTTTCTGCATTAGTTCAAGCTTCATCTTTTAGTATGCAGGTCTGTTATGCCCTTACGAATGGCGTACTTGACCAGTAGAGCCATATCGTGAATATCCAATTTCTCCATTATATGTGAGCGATGTGCATCCACAGTCTTAACGCTGATAAAGAGTTTGGCCGCAATCTCTTTATTGGTATGTCCCTCGGCAATCAACTGAACAATCTCTCTCTCCCGGGCGGTTAAAAGCTCTGAAGGCTCTTTTCCCCCCTTTTCAGTTTTTCGAAGATACGCATCTATCACTGTGCGCGAGATGGAGGGGCTTAGATAATACTGCTCATTATTCACCGCCCGGATAGCAGTAACCAGCTCCTCGACTGCCACGTCTTTTAAAACATATCCTGAGGCACCGGACTGAAGGGCCTGAAGGACATATTCATCATCCTGGTACATAGTTAAGACCAGCACCTTTACTTCAGGTAGTTTCTTTTTAATCTGCCGGGTGGCTTCAAACCCGTTTAAATTGGGCATGCCGATATCCATCAGCACCACATCCGGTTTTAGTTTAAAAGTCTCTTTCAGAGTTTCCGGACCATCGGCAGTCTCTCCGATTACCTCAAAGTCCGGCTGAGGGGCAAGCAGAGAACGGATCCCCTGTCTCAGGATCTTGTGATCATCCGCAATCAGTATTTTTATCTTGCTCATTTTTTCTCCTTATTTTTACAAGGAAATATGATAACTACTCTGGTACCTTTTCCTTTCTTCGAGCTTAATCTGGATTTTCCGCCTAAAAGCTCTATCTTCTCCTTTAATCTAAACAAACCGAACCCATTTGTAAAGTGGAAAATTTCCGGGTCTAACCCGATGCCGTTATCCCGGATTACTATGCGAAGATGCTCATCTTTTTTATCAAGAGATACGCTTACCCGGCTTGCCCCTGAATGCTTTGCCACGTTAGTCAGGCATTCCTGAATTGCCCGGTAAATAGCAGTTTCAAATTCCGGAGGCAGTTTGCAATCCCGCTCCTGCAGTTTTAAAGCTACTTTGACGTTGGTTCTCCGGCTGAAACTGTTCACATACCAGCGTATGGCTGAGCCAAGCCCGAAATCGTCCAAAATTGGAGGACGCAGGTCCATAGTCAAATTGCGAACATTCTCCAGCGCCTGTCTGGCTAATCCTTCTCCCTCTTTTAGCCTGTTTCTGGTTTGAGCACACTGTTCAGGAAGCTCCTGCTGGCTCATCTTCAACTCTAACTGTAAAGCAGTCAAATCCTGGGCGATTACATCGTGCAACTTGCCAGCGAGATTTTTCCTCTCCTCCTCCTGTGCATTTATTAACTGGAGGGAAAGCTTTTCTAATTCCTCTGAGTGTTTTTTCGAAACTTCCATCAGATTGGCGTTTTCTACTGCCACGGAAAGCAGATTGGCAATAGCCCGGCTTAGTTTTATCTCAGGCTTTGTAAACTCATGTTTTTCTCTGATGCTGTTTAAGGCTAAAACCCCAAGAAGTCTGCCTCTTAAAATGAAAGGAATTGAAAGGACTGATTTAATTCCTCTTTTTCGGAAATAGTTCTTTTCTTTTGAAGTGAGAGAAGATTTGGCAACATCCGGGACACAGAATATTTGATCGTTCCTGACTTGGTCAATAATATATGGAAAATCCCTTACACTTTTAGGAAAAATCTTAAGCTCAGGCGGTTGCTTGACACGGGAGAAGTGAATAAACAAGGGGAAATCACCAGTCTTCTGATCTATAATCATCGCCGCTACTCGGTCTATTCCCAGCAACTCGACAGTCTTTTGGGTGACTATCTCAAAAAGCTTCTTCAGGTCTAAGGTCTGGGATAAAGCTTTACTGATCTCCAAAAGAATGGCTTGTTCCTTGAACTGTTTTTCCAAAGCCTTGCCCTGCTCTTGAATTTTTAAACTATTTTTCTGAAAGTCCTGCATCAATCTGGCATTTTCAACTGCCACAGAAAGCTGGTTAGCTATGGCTTGACATAGTCTTGCATCAGATTCTGTAAACTTGTGTTGTTTTCTAACCCTGCTTAAGGATAAGAGTCCAAGGAACCTGCCTGTCAAACTTAAAGGAACTACAAGTAAAGATTTGATTTCCTTTTTGTTAAAAATTTTCTTTTCTTTTGAAGATAAACTAGATTGAGATATATCTGGAGTATGAAATCTATGTTTATTTTTCAAGTGCCTGAATATGACCGGAAAGTCTTTTATGCTTCCGCGAATACTTTCTTCAGGAGGCTGGTGCCGACCATCGGCATAGATTGAAACAAGGAGGGCTGCTCCTTTGACTTCATCAACTAATACTACCCCGCAACGGTCTATTTCTAAAAGATCTGCGGTTTTTTTAGTCACAATCTCGAAGAGCTTCTTCAGGTCTAAGGTCTGGGATAAAGCCTTGCTTAGCTCTAAAAGAATAGTTTGTTCTCTGAACTGTTTCTTTAATATATCTGCCTGCTCATGTATTTTTATGCCTTTCTCCTGAAGGTCCTGCATCAATCTGGCATTCTCTACTGCCACAGACAGCTGGTTGGCAATGGCTTGACTTAGCGTTATTTCAGATTCAGAAAATTCATGTGGGTCTTTTGTTGTATTTAAGCCAAAGACTCCCATGATCTCGCCTTTCAGAATAAAAGGGATATTTAGTAAGGATTTTAAACCTTCTTTTTCACAAGCTTTTTTTTCTCTTGCGGACAGTATGGATTTAGCTATGTCCGAGGTATAAAATATATGTTTGTTCATTAGCTGAGAAACTAAGATCGGAAAATCTTTTAGGTTCCCTTGGAGACCTTTTTGTTTTGGCAGATACCTGCCTTCAGAATAAGCGATGTATGAAAGAGTATTACCTGTTGCCGCGTCAAATATCATCGCAACACAACGGTCTATACCTAATAGCTCAGTGGTTTTTTTAGTAACTATCTCGAAAAGCTTCTTCAGGACTAACGTCTGGGATAAGGCTTTACTGATCTCTAAAAGAATGCGTTGCTCATCGAATTGCTTTTCCAGAACCTCGGTTTGTTTTTGAATTTTTATGTTTTTCTCTTGAATGTCCTGCATCAATCTGGCATTCTCTACTGTCAGAGAAAGCTGATTGGCTATGGCTTGTCCTGCACTTATCTCGGATTCAGTGAATTTGTGTTGCGTATGGAGAGTGCTCAAAGCCAAAAGCCCTAAGGTTTTTTCTGCTAAGTAAAAAGGAATCACCAGGAGAGATTTAATTCCTTCCTTTTCAAAAGTCTTCTTTTCTTTTGAAGAGAGGTTCGACCGGGATACGTCTGTAGCACAAAATAGACGTGGTTTCCTCAATAGGTGGCTTACCAGAATCGGGAAGTCATCCTTGCTTCTCTGGATGCCTTCATATTCTAATTGATACTTACCCCTGGAGTAGACTTTATAGAAGATGGAGGCTCCTTTGGTCTCATCCATTAACATAATCGCGCAGCGTTCTACTTCTAATAACTCGGTGGTCTTTCGAGTAACTATCTCAAAGAGTTTCTTAATGTCCAAGGTCTGAGACAAAGCTTTACTGATCTCCAAAAGTATTTTTTGTTCCCGGTATTGTTTTCCCAAAGCTTCTGTCTGCTGCCGGAGGGTGATGCTTTTTTCCTGCAGATTCTGCATAAGTTTGACGTTTTGAATAGCCATGGAGGTAAGATTGGCTATGGTCTGGCAGAATTTGATTTCCGAATCGCTGAAATGGTGGTAATCTTTAAGAGCGCTGAGCTGAAGACTTCCGGATATTTTTTTGCCAGAATAAAAGGGTATAGTCAAGGTAGATTTCACCCCCAGATCTTTGATGTATTTGCGGGTTCTAGGCAAAAGAGGATTTGAGTTGATATCCTCAGTCAGGAGAAATCCTTTTTTCAAAAGTAGCTCAAGTACCTGAGGGAAACTGTTCACCTGAAATTTTTTTCCCAGGTCGGCAGAATCATGCGTGCCTTTTCCCGAAGGCTCTCCAGACGAATGAAATACCGATCTTATAACTGCCTCTCTTTGCTCAGGATCAAACTGGAGTATGGTGCATCTGTCCAATCCGAGAGCTTCGCAGGTTTTTCGAGTGATTATATTAAATACCTCCTGCAAATTTGAACTCTGGAACAAGGATTTACTAATATCTAACACTAGATTTTGCTGCTGATATCTGATTCTTAGATCTTCACTTCGTCTTTCCAGCAGTTGATGATTTTCCTTTAATTCCTTGACCAGAGTGGCATTCTTGATGGCAATTCCTATCTGGTTGGCTATGGTCTGGCAAAGATTTATGTCAAAGGAAGAGAAAGGTAAAGATTTTTCCACTCTTGCCAGATGAAAAGCCCCTAAAGGTTTTTTTTCAACGATAATCGGAACTGCCAGAAAGACCTTCATGTGCAACTGCTTGAGAAGTCTTCTTTCCTTTGAGGAAAGAAATGATACTGGCTGGTCCTGAACTATCTGGATTACTTTTCTCTCCCGCAATTTCCTGGCAATGACCGGGTAATGCGTCACGATGAATTTTTCACCTACTGTCGAAGGATAAGAAGAGACTCTCCGATAGGTGGAATGAGTGATGGTATAGGTACCGTTTGTATCAAGGAGCCCTATGGAGCAGCGGTCAGCATTCAGTGCCTGGGCGGTCATCTGGCAGGCCATTTTGAGGATTTCTTTTAAGTCCAGGGTGCAGGAAACTGCCTGACTTATTTTCAGAACTACTTCTAATTCTCTGGCTTTTAAGCTGTGAATATCTTTGTCCATTTTTTTCAATAAGTACAAATTATATAATCACTTGAAGCCAAATTGTCAATACAAAAAGGTGAAATTGGTCAATCTTAAGGCTGATCCTATAGTTTCTCCGAGCAGGCAACTGAGAGATATCATAAAAAAAGGGAGCGAATAATTTTCACTCCCTTTATCGAGAAATCAAGCTTTATTTTAACAGACACATCTTTCTGGTCTGGCTATAACTCCCTGCGCTCAGTTTGTAGAAATAGATACCTGAGGCG
>JALHSU010000059.1 GCA_022865345.1 Candidatus Zixiibacteriota bacterium | reverse complement strand
TTATAGTGAAAGTTCTCACCTGCCACATATCCTACTGTCACCTTGGTCGAATCACCAGGATGAAGAATCGGAATAGGACCAAAGGAGAAAAGATAACGCGTATCATATCCATCTGCTAAATCCGTGCAAAAACCCGACGGTGGTAACCAGCCGATGTTCGATTCGTCTATGCAGGCAAAAATCTGGTCATAATCGTGTTCCCCATTGGACATGGTGAAATATTTTGCCCTATCACCACAGGGTGTCCCTTTACCACCTTCGCACCAGCTTCCATAATTCTTAATCCAGAGATCCCAATTCTCCTGCTTCTGAGGCCCCCAGTCTAAATTCACCGGATCGGTCCCCTCTGACATCCAGTAGTTGAAGGAAATATTTTCGGTTGGTGCTCGAACAACCCTTACTCCTGTCACACTGGGCACACTGTTATCTGTAACAACCCCTCCTTTTCCTAAATCACCATTATCATCCGCTATCCAGCCTATCTGGATGGTGTCCTGATATTGCAGGGTGTCCCCCCATAAAGACGATGGGTAGGTGGCTCTAAAACCGGTGATGTCATCTCGAAAAGCATTGCCGTTACCTGTCCAGCCTACATCACAATCCATGTAAAGCCCCATCCAGATTCCTTTGACATCCTTATTCCCGATGTTTTTTATGGTGAAATCGATCAGGGCAAAGTCCTCTGCATAGTCGTAACTCCAGGAATAACTCCTCTGCTCAATCTGAATACCTATGGGTTTATGAGGCCTTCTATCATAATCATCCGGACTAACCCCGGCAATTGCCGTGTCAGAATAAATAGCTATTATATCCTGCTCTGATATTGCACCAGCCGTATCAGGAGGATTGCAGTTAGGCGTAACAGGACGAATGCTTTTCTCCTTTATACAGCCACCCTGGTCCTCTGTACCCGGAAACATCTCATTGACATAAAGCCAGCCGTCTGCACCTACAGTCACCAGGGTCTCCCCCTCCACCACCGCTCCCACCCATAAGGCTCCCTGGAAAAGATACTCCAGATCTGAACCGCAAGGAAACTCAAATGAAGGAGCGGGCAGTACTGCATTAGGGTCCTTCATAAAGCATCCTCCAGGAGTTTCATCTTGTCTCCTGCCCTCACTTCCAATAAAACCCCAGTTGGTTAAGGTGAAACAATATTTGGCAACCCGGTGAGTCCTCTGCTGAACGCAGGCTTCGCCAGCCAGCGGTTTTTGAACGGAGGGGGAGAGTTCTGAAGCTTCTCTCTGAGTTCTGGTTCTGGCTAAAGCAAAAGATGAACCGATAAAAAGAACTAAAAAGACGACAAAAATTGAAGTTACAAACACATAATAACTTTTTCCACGCATGCGAAACCTCCAGTCCTTAGGAACATGCCGCTAAGATTCTTTTCATATTATTATTAGAAATTAACCGTCAGTCCTAATCTTACATTCCTTGGTGCACCGAAGTTGTAAGGGTTTTTATTAATATCTGAACCAGGTAAGGTGACATAATCACCCAAGGAATCCCGATATGCATTTTGATCGGTATCAGGTCTGCCGGTTTTTCCAGAAACACTATAGACATTTTTTCTATCAAGCAAGTTATTTACCCAGATGGTGAAGGAATAACTGAACTTCCAGAAATCGAAATCCTTATTGAACCTTAAATCAACTGAGCTGTTAGCTGGCATCCTTTTCGAATTGGGAAGAGGGTTTTCGTTGCGGCGCAAGGTGCTTATCAAACCTGGATAGGATACATCCGGGGTAAAGGGAAAACCGCTGCCGTACTGCCAGATGACATTTACTCCCCAGTTGTCCGGAACTCTAAGCCCGAAGATTTTCGGATGGTCGTTCTTGGGAATCCTGAAATCCAGGTTTAAGGTCAGCTGGTGTCTGACATCCCAGTCTAATGGATATTCCTGAATCGGGATCTCTCCGGCTTGAGCCCGGGCATAATAGTTCGATATTTCATTCGAGCTTTTTCCATAAGCAAAGGCATATTGATAATTAACTCTTCCCCCAATGTAACCGCCAGACCTCTTCTCGAACTCAGCTTCCAAGCCACGGCTTCTACCATAGTCGGTATTAGCATTGAATTCCCACGTGGCTGGACCTCTTTTGTACTGCTGGGTATTAATTAAGCCGAAATAATCTTTATAAAAACCAGAGACATCCAGTTTGTAATTCTCGGAAATAGCATACTGGAAGCCGAATTCATAGGCTATGCTCTTGGTGAAATCCAGGTTAGGGTTTCCGTACATCTGGATACCGGAAGAACCCTGAGTAGGACGAGCATACATATAGTGCAATTCCGGCAATTGATAGAAATGTCCGTAATTAAAATAGACCTTGGCTTTTTCCAGTATGGGGTAAGAAACCCCGATTCGGGGAGAGACTTTATTCCTATACCTTATTATCTCGATAGGTTGTTTTAAATCTGTGCTCAATTTCGCCCTCTCTACTTCGGCCATATATACTACGTCATTCGGCTGAATATAGAAATCCACGCGGGCTCCTAACTTGGCAATCATCTCTCCATACTCTATGTTATCCGAGAGAAAGGCTGCGCCTAATACAGGTTTCCGAGTGTAGAAATCTCTGAAAATACCGTGATCCGGCCAGGCACCTCCGTCTGGAATACCATTGTATGCGTAATAAGGGTAGCGCACATCCTCCATAGTCAGTTTTTGGCTCTGAACTCTAAACCCGGTCTTAATCTGATGCTGTTTAGTCACCTGGCTGGTGAATTTGAAATCCAGGGTTAAACGATCTTCAGTTCTATGTTGATAATAGGTCCTTCTCTCATAACCCCGGTCCCAGAACCCATCTACTCCATCGTATTTTCCGTTCCCGTTCATATCGGTATAAGATTCCCCGGGATCCCATCTTCCATTAGACTTATCATACTGCCCATTGTGATTGCGATCTATGTAAGGCACCGCAGTTGGACAATGCTGCAATCCAGCACAGGGGTCAGAAGTTGGACCGTCATAAATTCCATTTGGGTTTAAATCATCAGTAAGTGGATTAAAAATATCAATGCCCTCAGTATAAACACCATCATTGTTCACATCTTTAAAGGGTTCTCCAATGAGCACATCCCCATCCAGATAAGGCTCAGCTTCATCTACTAAAGCCATGCGTGTCCTGGAGGGGTCAAAGTATCCAAGGCTATCTGGATCTGAAAAGGGCTCGGCTGAATCCCATTTCCCGTTTCCATTCGTGTCCTGTAAAGGCTCTCCTTTATCATATTTTCCATTGCTATTCACGTCTACAAACTGTTCTGCTGGGTCCCATTTCCCATTGTGATTACGGTCGGTATAAAACTGCCAGTGGTCTGAGAATGTGAAGTCGCCCGGGTCCAAACGACCTCCTGGTTTATTCGGGTCCCCAGGCGCCATCAAAAAGTCAGAACTCAATTTGCTCAAGGTCAATTCATAAAAGGAGCTCCGGCTTACACTGTGGGTGAAAACGAGGCTGAAAGTTTTGGTATTGCTTTCAAATTGTGGGAGGGTAGAGGGGGTATATCTATACTGCCAGACGCTAATATCGCCTCGCGTAGCCGAAGTAGGATCAAAGAAGAGCGTGTATCTCTCCCAGTTTCCGTTATAAGAGAAGATCAGCTTTTTTGTGGGGCTGATCTTATAAGAGAGTTTAAGCTGAGCTGTATAGAAATTGCTCATCCTTTCCGGAAGATTGAACCCTAAGAAATCATCCACCCTGAATTTTTTGGCAGTAAGAGGAGTGGCAGATTTATTAATGTCCATATAGGTATCGCTTTTGTAAACGCTTCCGCTAAACCGGTAAGTCAGTTTACCACCCGTAAGGTCAATCCCCAGAGACGGCAAAAGATCTTTGGTAAGAAAAGAGGGTAAAAGATGTTGGGAGAAAAGCTTCTCTGGGCCACCGATTGAAAACTCCAGACGATCGGTGTTAAAAGAATACTTGTTAAGATTTTTTGAGCCAAAATCGTCTGTGAGGAAATCTATTCTTACATCGGTTTTTTTACTGCTGCCCTCTTTGGTGATGATGTTGACTGCAGCAGACTGGATGTTGCCGTATTCAGCTTCAAACCCGCCTTTAAGAATGTCCATCTCTTGTATATCTTCAGTTGAAATATTCATTCCTCCTGTCACCAGACCAAGACCGCCCATAAGACTCTTAGTCTCCACTCCGTCCACTATGTAGTTGACCTCTCCGGACCTTCCTCCCCTGACGTGCAGTTCCTGATTCCTGACTACAAAACCCACTTGGGTCTTCAAAACATCAGTAACTGCCTTAACCGGCATATACTTCACTTCCTCAGTGGTTATGGTTCTCAAATTGGCAGTTACCCCCTTTTCAATCATAGGCCTTTCTGCAGTGACAGTAGTGCTTTTCTGCAGGGTAACAGCCTGAGTTTTCAACCTGAAGTTTATCTCGGTGGTCTGGTCAGCTGTGACTGCAACTTTTTCTACCCTCATAGAGGTATACCCGATAATCGAAGCGACCACCGTATAGGTCCCTGAGGGGACGTTCACAATATAATAAGAACCATCCGGACCAACTTTGTTCCCCATAGATGTCCCTTCAATCATTATCGTAGATCCAAACAGCCCTTCGCCACTTGCATCATCCAACACCTTACCCATTATCTTGCCAGTGACACCAGCATAAGATAGAGTATAGATTGTTAGGAGAAGGACTAATGAGAAAATAAAGAAGAAAACTTGACGCTGACTAAAGAGTTTCATCTCCATCCTCCTTAAGGTTAAAGTTTCAATTTTTCAACTCCGTCTAAAACTAAAACACTATTATATAAAAAGAAAGTCGAAATTGTCAAGAAGATTTTTATATACCTTATCTAACTTTTTCCTTTTGCAGAAATTCATTTAAAAACTTCAAAGAACTTTTTCTTCTCTTTCATTTTTCACCCCTGCCCACCTTTCGGGTGAACAGGGGTCCTAGGAGGTTTTAATATGAAAGAAGGAGGAAATACCAGTTAAAAATATAGACAAAAAGCGTGCCCATATTTCCAATTGTAAATTCCTTTCGGGAAATTTCTACTTCATTATTTTACAACGAGTTGCGCCAAACGAATTGCGGAAGTCATGATCTTTTAAGCTTGATTTTGTATTGACCTGGCAAAAAACTAAGGAGATTTTATTGAGAGTACCGCATTTGCCGCTTAAGGCACAGTATTACAAGGAGTTAGTCCGACGCAGAATATTACGCCTGTTTGGGCTGGAACTGCGCTATTTCTTAGACTCTAAAGTTCCAGAAATCTTTCGAATATTTATTCATCCTTAGCTCTTTTGCAGTTTTTAATTCTTCCTCTGTCAATGAATCTTCCTCAAAATCCTTTTGAAAAACCTCACTGAAGCCTCTTTTCAGCGCTCGAATTATTTCTTTACGTTCTATCTTCTTCCCTTTGATCTTCTCAATACTGGTTGAATTCTCCAGGGATTTAGCTCCTTTAATTAAAGAATTAGCTGGAAGAAAATCAGCTAAATCTAATTCTCCCTTTTTAAGTAAAATCGAGCCGTGCTGAAGAAAAATCTCCCGGAATCTTCTCTGAGCACTGCCGACAAGTTTTCTACCCTGACAGCTGATCTCGTATCTGGAAAAACTGGAAAAACAGGGTAGGATGAAAGAATTTTTGGTATAAGGTTTGCTTTCTTTTTTATAGGCTGGATCCTCCTTATTTATCATTCCACCTGAAGGTTTTACCCATTGGGCCTCAACCCCTAAAAACGAAAGAGAAGATAGAAGAGCTTCGCTTATCTGTTTATAAGTCTCAGAGACGGTGTTCCCTAACTCCGGAAAAATCTTGCAGGAGCCAGAAAAGGAATAGGTAAGTTCTTCATTATGTAGGACCGCCCTTCCCCCGGTGATCCGGCGAACGAGTTTAACCCCTTTCCTGAGGCATTTATCTATATCCACCGTTTTATTAACTTTCTGAAAGTAACCTATGGAGACCCCGGGAGGGTTCCATTCGTAAAGACGCAAGATCGGAGAAGAGCCATCTTGAACTGAAGAGAGCAGGGCTTCATCAACTGCCATATTAAAATAAGGATCACCTTGCCCGGTGTAGATAAACCTCCATTTTTGAATTGGCATAAAAGACAGATTTTATAATTGGGGTTCAGACGATAAACTCAGGTCTGTTACAGTATGTGAATAATATCATTAAATCGCCTGTTGATTAATAAGTTCTTTTTCTCTTACTGCTGGATTGTTCTATGTTTGAAAATCCGATTTTAAAAGCAGAAATTTCTTGATTTAGCTTGAAGTAATTCTTTTGTAGGGGCAATTTATAATTGCCCCTACGGTTCATCTGCAATGCAAGTCTTGTCTATTTCAGAAGCGTTATCTTGCCTTTGGAATTATCGAATCCCGGAAAAATCGACTTGGCTTGGGGATCAACCAACTGCAAAACATTGGCCGGCGGGAATAAGGCGGTATCCACTGTCACGCTGGCTTCAGTTGCTCCTTTCTTGAGAGTAAAGTAGAGCTTAGCGACTTCACCCTCTCCCTTTGGCAAGTACAGGTCTGCAGCCGACAGGGTGCTGATCAAAGCTATGTTCACTTTCTGGGTTTTGGGATCGATGTTCGGATACTTCAGGGCGAAACTCTCCACCCGCGTGCCAACAAAACTAACCGAATCCAGGACAATAGAAGTTTTGCCGTTACCATATTTCAGGGGACAGACAATAGCTGAAAGCTTTTCCAAATTCGACAGGTTCACCTTAGCCACCACGTTGCTGCTGCCTGGTTTCTGATCCACCACTATACTTAGGACATCCGATTTTGCGCTCGGATTTTTGGCTTTCTGCGACCAGGTAATCGAGAAGAGTAAAAAAATCGAAAAAATTACAAGATAAAGGGTTAAATAAACTTTTTTCATCACTTTCCTCCTTTACCCCTATCAAGTGCGATTAAAATTAAGTCTCTATTCAGATCTAGCGATCTGAAAAATGAACTTCTAAATCTGGGGGGCATCCCTGCCCCGAAAAGTTGGCTATTACCTTCTAAGAGCTTCCCCTGGACTACAGGGGTTGCTTTTTGAATGAATTTTCCTCCCTCTGGTACACCTCCTTGTTTTGAGTTACCTTTAGATCCTTTTTTCCTGTTCGTGATATCCTGGTGTAGTATATCTTTCGTCAAAAACATTCTAATCTTTAGTTGATTACCATAGGGTTAGGGAACTGAGTATTAATTGTTAATATTAATTATAGGTTCTCATCTGTATCGGCTGACTCATTTGGGCTTCAGAGTATCCGAGATTATCCCCGGATAATCAGTTCTTATCCGGTCAAGAATCTCTTTTGATTTGGCATCATCTTTCAAATCTGTATGATAGATTCTCCAGAGCAAAAGCAGGGCGTTCAGCCCTGCATCTGTTCCTGTATATTTTCCTGCTATTTTTTGCAGGGACGCGACAGCATTCTTCCAGTCCTTCTGTAATAAGTAAAGCTTGGATTTCTGGAGCTCTATTAAAGGGACAAAAGGTTTATCTTTATATTTACTTAGAAGTTCATCAAAATGCCTGGCACTCTTTTCAAAATACTCTTTGGCTAAGCTTTTATTTTCCCTTTGATAATAAGCTGCTATCCTCAAAGGTGCTTCCAGCCCCTCGGGTGTCAGGGGATAATTGATCTTCAACCAGTCGTACTCATTTAATGCTCGATCCCACTCGTCGGTATTCTCGTAGATCTTGGCAATCAGGTATTGGCAGGTGGCGATAAAATTACCTTCTTTAGGAAAGAGTTTCTTAACCCTGGAAAGCTTCTCTTTAGCTTTAGAGTAGTCTTTTTTCTGGAAATAGACCATCCCGATTTTCATCTGAGCCTCAGCCTGGGAGGAAGAATCGGCAGAGGATTCCAGAATTCGGCCGAAAGTTATAAGCGCATTTTTTTCATCCTTAAGTTCGTCAAAATAGATGTTACCGATCTGTAAAAGAACAGGTCCGGGAGTTCGTCCGGTAGAGTCTTTTGTGCTCTCCAGAATCTCCAGCGATTCTTTCCAGAGGTTCAGAAACTGAAAAGACCGGGCTAAATTTAAACTGGCAGCAAGAGAAATCTGAGTATAAGGATACGAGTTGATCAGGTTCTGATAATATTCCCGGGCAAAATCGAATTCGGTGTCCCTTTGAGGTTTTTCTTCTTTGGCTGAAAAAAGCTGGATCAGATGATTGGGAAGTGAAAAGAGGTTCAGGTCCGGCAACCTGTTCTTTATAACCGGTGGATAATTCTCTAAAAGCCGGTGGTAGATTCCAACTGCCTTCTCTTTCTGATTTCTCCTTTCATAGATCTGGCCCAAGCCCAAAAGGGCAGTTTTATTCTGAGGAATACTGTGGGGATAATGCTCCAGAACTTTTTCAAAAGATACTTTAGCTGAATCAAGATTTTTTTGTACTATATAAAGTTCAGCTATCCGCAGCTGGGCTGAAGAGGCTATATCTGATATGTCCTGGGCTATAGAAGTTTCAGGTAAAAGAGAAGACAGCTCGATTACCTTTCTGTAGGATCGGATAAGCTTTTTGAAATCCTCCGGAGTAGCCGCCTTGAGATTAATAGATAGAATTCCCCTCATCCTCTCGGATGTGTAGAAGCTTTTCTCCATTTTATAGCGCAGGGTGATATCCCTCTGATTCGAACAGGATGTCACGTAGAAAAACCCGCCGGCAAACAGGAAAAGGATTAGAAAAAAGAGAGACTTTTCAAAATAAATCCTACGCGTAATATTTCTTCTTCCCAAATTAAATTGCTCCTTCTGATTCATCTGAGTTTAGCAAGGGATTTAGTAGGGACAGAACACTGTTCTGTCCCTACAACTGCCACGCAAGGCTAAAACCTTGCCCTACATTCTAGCGATTCGTCGTCGGGCATGAAGCCCCGACGCTACGGTTTTTTACTTTTCCTTTTTCTGTCTTCCTTCTTCCTTTTTGCTCTCTGTTGGTCTCCTGACCAACAGAGACATTTCCTTGGTTGGTAAGGACGGCAAAGAAGAATTAATCAGAATGGTGGATACACAGGTCTGCCCCTATAAATTTTTTATCCGCTATCCGTCATTTATAATTCGATTCTTGAATCCTCAAATTCCTAAGTCCTTTTTACAGATTTTCCCTCATCGCGCAAAATTCCCCGCACATACCGCATTTTCTGTAATCTGCCGGGATTCTTCCTCTTTTCTCCCTGGTCTTTTCAGGATCCAGGCTTAAAGCCATCATCTTATCCCATTCGAACGATTTGCGCGCCTTTGAGATCTCCTCATCTATATTCCTGGCACCTTTTACTCCTTTGGCAATGTCAGCCGCATGGGCAGCTATCCTAGAAGCGATAATACCTTCTCTGACATCTTCCAAGCTCGGCAGGGTTAGATGTTCGGCTGGAGTAACATAGCAGAGGAAATCAGCCCCGCAGGCACCAGCAATAGCGCCTCCTATGGCAGAGACGATATGGTCATAACCTGGAGCGCAATCTATGACCAGAGGTCCTAAGACGTAAAAAGGCGCATCCTCGCACAGCTTCTTCTCTAAGAGCACATTAGCTTCTATCTCCTGAATAGGAACGTGACCAGGGCCTTCCACCATTGCGAAAACGCCTTTCTCCCTTGCTCTCTGGACCAGCTCTCCTAAGACCAAAAGCTCATCGATCTGAATCCTATCAGTAGCATCGGCAATCGAGCCTGGTCTTAAGCCATCCCCTAAACTTAAGGTAGCATTATATGTTTTAGCCAGGTCCAGAAGCTCGTCATAATACTCGTACAGGGGATTTTCCTTTTGATTTTTTCTCATCCAGCGGGCAAGAAACGAGCCTCCCCGGCTTACGATTCCGGTTAATCTTTTCTTTTTGTCTATTGTCTCCAGAGCCCTCCTGGTCAGACCGCAATGAACAGTGATGAAATCTACTCCTGTCTCCAGGTGGTCACGTATAACTGAGAAAAGGTCGTCCTTAGTCATTTCCTCCGGGCTTTTCCCCTGCTTTGTCAGATTGCACACGGTTTCATAGATCGGCACGGTTCCTATCGGAATCGTGGACTTTTTTACCATCTCAATCCTTAAATCCCTTATATCTCCGCCAGTGGAAAGGTCCATCACTGTATCTGCCCCGTATTTAATCGAGATCTCCAATTTCTTCAACTCCAGGTCGAAATCCACAAAATCTGGCGAGGTACCTAAATTAGCATTGACCTTAGTCCTTAGCCCCTTACCAATTCCAACCGGTTTTGTATTTTTGTGCAGACGGTTTTTGAGGATGACTATTCTTCCAGAGCTGATATTCTCAGTCAAAAAATCAAGAGATACCTTCTCCTCTGAAGCGACCTTTTCAAGCTCTTCTTTTTCTAAAGACTCGACTTCTATCATCTATCTATCCACCTTTCAACTACTTTTAAGGCACTATCATTAAAACAGATATCGACCAATGGTAATACGTTAATACCCCTCATACCTTTTGTCAAGAAATAAATCGTAAATAAGGGTTAAAGGGGTTAAGGGTTCCAGAGCTCAAGGGAGAAAGACGATGACGGTCTTTGAAAATTGAAAGATACCTTATACCTTGACTCCATTTAATTCTTTAAATGGAAACCTGAAGGTTTCCGCCCTACGGGGGTCTCAGCCCGGCGTAGCCGTCGTAAGGCTCTTATCGACTACAAAAATCTTCTCCCCCCTCCCTATTCTAACCAAAAAATATCTGGCTAAAAGTTTCTTTTTAAGTTATATTTTTCACCGGAGATATTTTTCGAAAAAGGAGAAATTTATGAGCAATATGAAAGTAATCCCTAATTCGGATGTGTCTAAAGTTACGTTTCATTCTGTTCCGGACAAGCCCGGGATCGCCGCAGAGATATTCGGGCTTTTAGGGGAGCTGGGCTTTAACGTGGAGCTGGTGGTTTCCACCCCGACTGAAAAAGGGAAAGGTGACATCTCTTTTGTGATTTCCCGCAAGGAGCTTTTATCTCTTTTGGGAGTTCTAAACACCCTGAAGAATAAAGTCCGCACTGAGGAGGTCACTCACGATGAAAACATTGCCTTGATCTCCATTACCGGACACGGTTTTTCAGAACAGCCCGGAATTGCCGGCAGAGTTTTCAAGGCACTCTCCAAAGCCGGGATAAATTTAGACACTATCTCTACCTCCTTGCATGCCATCACCTGTGTGATCAAGGAAAATCTTCTGCCTGAGGCACAAAAGGCACTGGAAGAGGAATTCAAAACGGAATAAAGAAAAGCTCAAAAGCTTAAAGGCTCAAACGTTCAAGGTTTAAGAGAACCACAGAAAGTTCGCGTAGGGGTGGAGCTTGTCTCCACCCGCGTGCATTTTGCAAAATCCAGTGCCCGTCGGGTCCCCAGACCCGACGCAGGACTCTCTCTTGCCAGGTCAGGGGACCTGACAAACACGAAATGAATCAAATCATGAAAATAGAGAAAACCTTCGACGGCAAAAAAATAGTTTTAATCCAAGGCGACATCACTGATTCAGAAACAGATGCCATTGTCAATGCCGCTAACGATCATCTCTGGATGGGCTCAGGCGTGGCTGGAGCAATAAAAACGAAGGGTGGAGTTGAAATCGAAAAAGAGGCAATTGCAAAAGGACCGATTCCGATTGGCGAAGCAGTTATTACCTCTGCCGGGAAACTGAAAGCAAAATATGTAATCCACGCCGCAGTGATGGGACAGGACTTGCGGACAGACGAGAAACATATAAGAGCTGCCACCTGGAACAGTTTAAAAAGAGCAGAAGAACTAAAATTAAGCTCAATTGCCTTTCCTGCCTTAGGGACAGGAGTGGGCGGGTTTCCCATGGATAGATGTGCGAAGGTGACGATTAATGCAGCAGTCAGATTTTTTATCGAGGGAAAATCCGTAAAAGAAGTTCATTTTGTGTTATTCAGAAAACAAGATTTCGATTTTTTCAATTCAGCTTTGGAAAAAGTGTCAGGGTGACATAAACAGTAGGGGTGACCCGATGGTACATCTTTGGTGGGTCAGGCATCCTGCCTGACCGAACAGACAAGATGTCTGTTCCACCAATGTTATTTGAAAAACTGTAGTGGAAGGCTTCAGCCTTCCACTTTTTTAATATGGAAACCTGAAGGTTTCCGCTACAAAAAAACGCACAACACCATGGTCAGGCGTTACCATTTGACCTTTCATCGGAATACAACAGTTGCTTTTGTATATAAAAAAATTCATCGGGCATAAAACCCGACGTTACAATCGTCTTACGTCTTCCTTCTCACTTCTTATATTTCTTTATTCGTCATTCGTCATCCGTCATTTTTTTCACTTTGAACCTTTGAACCTTGTTATCCCCCAAGATATGCTTCTTTCACCTGCTGATTATTTAAAAGATTTGAAGCCGCATCCTCTAAAACTATCCTGCCGGTTTCCAGAACGTATCCC
>JALHSU010000058.1 GCA_022865345.1 Candidatus Zixiibacteriota bacterium | reverse complement strand
CCCTTCTTATCTCCTCTTGACTCATCCTGATCATGTCCTTTCCTGCCATAATATCCTCCTTTAAAGTAAGATATTGTGGCAATCTCAAAATAGGACATTTCTACTTTGCTAAAACAGGACATTATTATATTGCGATTACAGAATAAAATGAACCTGAAATGGATGTGATAGTTCGGTGCTTGGTAAGAGGAATGTAGTTGCTCGATTTATCGAGCTTAATAAATATTGGGAGTTTTTATCCCTGATTTCAGTCAGGTCTGTAAATATGCTTCGAATTGGCTTGAACTGGACCATTTCTTTTCACCTTCTATTAAATAAACGTCATCCAATAATGTGCAAAAATAAGACAGTAAAAAAATCAACTTTCGAGTTCCAAAGCCGATAGAAAATATGATTGCTCCGGTTAACAAAATCAGAAAGATAGCCCAGATGCCTTCCAAAGCAAAAATACTGGTAGTTGACGATGAAATCTACATCTGCAACATCATTCAGGAGATGTTGTCCTCTGATGATAATGAGGTCCTGACTACCAATCTTCCCCAGGAAGCTTTAAGAATCTTAAAAAACCAGCCGGTTGATCTGGTCCTGACCGATCTGATAATGGGAGATAAATCCGGAGTCGATATCCTGAAAAGCGCCCTGGAGATTTCCCAGGATATCGTTGTTATCCTGATGACCGGGCAGCCTGCAATTGAGAATGCGATCTCGGTCCTGAAAATGGGGGCTTACGATTATCTGATCAAACCATTTACCCTAGAAAGCTTGAGGGCTACAATTCGCCGGGGACTGGAGAAACAGAATCTTTACCGGGAAAATATAAACCTAAAGGAAACTGTTTCGCTTTGTAAGATAAGCGAGGCCATGGGCTCAACCATCCACTTGAAATCCCTGCTCCAGCTCATTTTAGAAACTTTATCTATGGAGTTTGATGCCAGTCTCTCCTCTATTTTACTGGTTGAGGATAAAAATAAAAGTTTGGTTCTTAAAGCTTATTATGGGATGAGCACCCATCCCGTGGAGCTGAACTTCCTGCATGGCGAGCACCCGGTTCCGCAGTGGGTGGTGAAAAATGCCAAGCCCAAAATTCTGAATCCAGGAGAAGAAGATAAGCAGTCTGAAAAAGATAAGCTCAGAAGGTCATTCATCTCTTATCCACTTATGGCTAAAGGAAGGTTGATTGGAGTCCTTAACCTGGTCAGGATTGGAAACTATTTCTCCTTCTCTCCGGGACAGATTAATTCACTTTCCATAATCGCCAGCAAGGCTTCCTCAGCCATTGAGAACTCTCTTCTATACGAGAATCTTGAAGAAGCCTACCTCAACATATTAACCGCCCTAGCTAATGCAGTCGAAGCCAGAGATATCTATACCCGCGGTCATACCGAGAGGGTCTGGTATATGGCGGAGATAATTGCCCGGGAAATGGGCTGGGATGCAGAGAAATTATGGGAGGTGAAGATTGGGGGAATTCTGCACGACATAGGAAAAATCGGCATTCCGGATGCCATTCTGAATAAACCTGGAGAGCTTACACCAGAAGAGTTTGAAATAATGAAAGCCCACCCGGCACAGGGGGCAAAGATTTTAGAAGGAATCTCTTTTTTATCACCTTCGCTTCCCTATATACTTTATCATCACGAGAGGTTCGATGGCCAGGGCTACCCATTCGGTCTCAGACAGGAAAAAATTCCCATCCAGGGCAGGCTTCTGGCTGTGGTGGATACATTTGATGCTATGTGTAGTGATAGGCCTTATCGGAAAAGGAAAGGAGTTCCCGTAGCGTTGAAAGAGATAGAGGATTGTGCCGGAACACAATTTGATCCAGAGATAGCTCAGATATTTTTAAAGGTCTGGGAAGACAAAAAGATTGACCCTGAAAAACTAAAACAGGATAACAGAAAAACCCCTCCACAGATTCACCTCAACCCTAAACCTCTGCGAGCGGGGTAGAATCCTGTAGAGACGCATGGCCATGCGTCTCTACCTTCTGTTGCGGCAATTTCTTCTCTTTCTGAGTAGTAATATAATAACTGTATAGACACTTTCCGATGATTCCACTTGTGAAGTCAAGAATTTTATTCTAAAAAAAGTCCCCCCGCATTTGCGGGGGGACTTTTAAATATGAAGGAAACGAGGTTAAATAGTTCTATTTTAGCATTATCATCTTTCTGGTTTCAGAATTATCTCCTGCCTTAAATCTGTAGAAATAAATCCCTGAGCTTACCTTTTTATCATTATCATCCTTCCCATCCCAGATAGCCTGATAATCTCCAGGCATCATTTCTTCGTCCAGCAAAATCCTCACCCTTTGTCCTGTCAGATTATAAATTGTGAGGGAGGTGTGTACGGGTCTCCCAACGCCAAACTCCAAACTTCTAACTTGGAATGGTATGGTGGTTGCGGGGTTAAAAGGATTAGGATAGTTCTGACTCAAGGATATTTTTTTGGGTAAAGAATTATTGCCCTCTTTTACGTCTGATCTGCCGATGTTTATGTCAACTCCGCAGATATTTTTGAATTTAAGTTCTACTTCAGGCCCGTTTACAGTTCCATAAGGTGAAGTCACCAGAAGATAATATGTTCCAGGCAAGAGCTTTTCGAGCAAATATTCACCTTCTGACCCGCTGACAGCAGAAGCGGCTATGTTTCCACACGTGCTGCTAACCTTTAAAGCAGATACCTCTTCCGAATTTGAAAGTTGCTCTGTTTTAGAAATAGCATAAATAGTGGCGTTCTCTAAAGGTTCACCATCCAGCGTGATTTTTCCTCCGATGTTGAGGAACCCTTCCTGAATCCCGGAAAGTCTGAAATCGACCTGGGAGGAGGTGGGAGTCACTTTACGGGCGTCTTCCTCCAGAAGAGCTTCTTTGTAATATTCTGATATGTATCCAGTGGCTGTGCCCAATATTTTAAATGATATAATCGGTAGGTCTTCCAGCACATATTTCCCGTCTTCGTCCGTTACCGCAGTCTGCTCATATTCCTGGTCAGGAGAAGCTGAATAAGCTATGACAATCGCAAAGGGGATGGGAAGATCTGTTTCCTGGTCTTTTGCCTGTCCGAAAATTTTTCCCTCTCTCTGGTTACCATGCTTGTTCATCTGGAAATCCACTCCTGAGCTGACCGAATCAGCTACTACTTCGATTGAGATATGATATTTTAGAGGTTTATACCCTCTGGCGAATGCAGTTGCCCGGTACATTCCTGCTTGCAGTTTATCGATAAAATAGTAACCAGCAGAATCGGAAAAAGCTAAAGATTTTTCGCATCCTTCGATATTGTGAACGAAAATCCTCGCTTTAGCAATAGGATTTCCAGTCAACGAGTCTGTCACCCTGCCTGAAATTGATCCAGTCGGCATAGTGCTAAGCTCAAAATTGATTCCGGTCAGGGTATCACCTGACTCAACCTCCAGGGTTTCAGGATAAACTTCGAGAAAGTATCCAAAAGCAAATGCTGAAAGCTCATATCTCCCTGCAGAAAGTTTGTCTAACAGATAAACCCCGGAAGAATCAGTACGGGCGACTAATTTCCGACCGTCTAACTTGTCTGCCATCACAAAAGCCTTAACTAATGGCTTTCCGGTTTTCTGGTCCGTCACTTTTCCGGAGATAGAAGCATAGCATAATGGATCACCTGCCTTGGCGAACGAGGAGATTGATGTCAAAAAAAAGAATAAAATTACTGTTAAAAAAATGAACAGTTTTTTCATAAGACCTCCTGGTTAAAATTCAACTTATTAAAATGCAAGCTCTATGCCATATTAGAGCAATAAGCTTTTATTGTTGACTTTTTGCACAGGTCATAATCTTCAATCTAACTTTGACTTAATTGAGTCAAAAACACAAATCCATTTGAACTTGACTTGATGCGACGGGATACCAAACCTCCTGTGCAAACTATTTCACAAAAATGCAATTCTTAATGATCTTGAGCATACAATCCCGCAGCCTTACTCTTTTTAGAAAATCTGCATTTTCCAGTTGACAAGCAAGTTTGTGAGAATATATTATAACATCCTTAAGGGAATCCCAATCCCGGTTACCTGTAAAATTAATACCTCGAGAGGAAGAACGTCCTGTCTTTAAAAAGACGCTTTTAAATCTTAAACGGATTTGACAGAATCTAAATATAAGCGAGGAACGAAATGAGAAAAAAGATTCAGGAGAAAATCGATTTTGAGATCAGGGGTTTGAATGAGACAAATACTTTTCCGATGCTGGATAATATCCATTTCCCGTTGATTGGCCAGGTAGTTCTGGTCACATCCATAAACCGGGAGAAAATTCCTAACGTTGCTCCCAAAAGCTGGATCTCTATTTTTGCCAGGAAGCCAGCCATCGTGGGGTTTGGATGCAATGTCAACCATGACACTTCAAAAAACATTCTCTCCACCGGAGAATTCGTGATAAACATCCCCGGGGCTGAGCTGGCAAATAAAATCTGGAAAGCTTCGGAGTCAAAGGGCCAGGACTCAAAGGAAATCGAGAAGGTTGGCTTGACTCCCCTAAAATCGGTCAAGATAACAACCCCCAGAATCGCAGAATGCAAAGCCCATCTGGAATGTTCTCTGGACTGGACCAAGAAATACGGGGAGGAGATCATAATCTTCGGAAAAGTCCTTTTAGCCTCAATTGACAAGAAAGCCATCGAGGGAACTTTAGAGGAAAGGTACAAATACCTGAAACTGATGGCTTATTTAGATGAAGGGGCATACGGGATAATCAAGACCGCCCAGAGAATAGAGTAGGATAATCCCGCCTCTCTGTAGGGACAGAACATTGTTCTGTCCTAAAAAAACATGATTGTTGTGTCAGGAGTTCCTCTCCTGACATTATAAAAAAAGATTGACCTCACCCTAACCCTCTCCTAAAAGGAGAGGGAATTTTATTTCCCTCCCCTGTAGAGGGGGCAGGGAGGGGTTAACTTCAGTTCCTGCAAAAATAATTAATGCAACCTGATCGGTGCTGGTGAAAAACAGAGGATAAAAATGATGAGGGAAATCCAGCCGACTACTTTTCTGTTATTATCCAGAGGAACCGCATCATTCAAAGTCGGCGGATGAGGTATCCTGACGATAAAAGCCAGAACCAGCCAGATAAGCCATCCCTGCCACAGGAAAATCCCTAAAGGTATCAAGCTCAAAACTATAATTCGGGCAATTATTTTTTGCTTTTTGCCGAATAGGGCATAAGCGATGTGCCCACCATCTAATTGTCCGATAGGGAGAAGATTAAGCATCGTCACCAGTAATCCAGCCCAACCTGCAAAAGCCATAGGGCTTAAAAGGGTGTCATATCCGGTTGGAACCTCTTTCATAACTAACCAGGAGACTAATTTAAAGGCTAAGGAATCTCCCAGCATAATCCCCTGACCTGGGATCTCTTTTACAACCTGAGACGTTGCCAGCCCCAAAGCCAGAGCTATAACCGAGACCACAAATCCGGCAATAGGACCTGTTGCGCCTACGTCCAGAAGCTCCTTTCTATTTTTAAAAGGAGCTTTTGAACGAATTATCGCCCCGAATGTTCCCAGTATATTCAGCCCGGGTATGCCGGGAATGAAATAAGGCAAAGAGACTTTTATTCTGCTTTTTCTGGACATAATATAGTGCCCGAACTCGTGAAACAGCAAAATCAAAAGCAGAGGCACTGCAAAAGTCGCTCCTCTATAAATCAGGAAAGGATTTTTAGAGATGTCCTGATTTTCCATAAAGGCACCAGTGGCGAAAGTCGTCAGGACAGTCAAGAAGAAAAGGATTATATTGACCCAGGGTAAAGAAGGCTTGACCACCTTTCCGATTCTGGAAAGCTCCATAATAGTTTGGGTCCCGTTCTGGTCGAACCTTACATTATATCCTATTTCCGAGAGGCGTCTTGTTACGTCATCCTGCCAGTCCTCCATCGGAAACCAGGGAGAGCCTAAAATAGTGATATTCTGGCCATCATAATAGACCCCTCTGATCTCAAGGAGAGTCCCCACAGAGTCCCTGATCCTGCCTATCTCCAGCTTTAATTCCTCTTTGTTCATAATTATCTTAAATACAGTTCAAAAGTTTGATTGTTTGTCCGTTTGTAAAAATCAGTAACCCCACCTTGCCCTCTCCGAATTTGGATCCGTAGGAAAGGTGGGGTTCTCTGAGCATCGACCCATGTTGAGGGCAACATGGGTTTACCGTTTTTCGTCTTACGTCTTCCGTCTAACTTCTTACATCTTCTCCGGAGATTTAATTCCCAATATACTCAAACCTGATTTAATCACAGTCTGAACTGCTCTGACCAATAGCATTCTGCCTTTGGTTAAGTTTACATTCTCAATTATGATTCTCTCCTTCTGGTAAAACCGATTGAATAGGGATGAAAGTTCTAGTAAATAAGAACAGATTATAGCGGGATCATATTGATGAGCAGCCTGTTTTATCTTTCTGGGGAAATCCTCCAACTTTCTGACTAGGCTATGTTCATCCTGAGTCGAAAGAAACTGCATAAGGAACTTCTCAAATTCGGGCCTCGTCCCATAACGCTCCTGAGATTTGCGAATCAGACTGCACAATCTGGCATGGGTATATTGAACATAAGGCCCGGTTTCACCTTCAAAATTTAGGACCTTGTCCCAGTCAAAATCGATATCCTTATTCCTCCGGGTGAAAAGATTGGCAAATATAACCGCACCTATACCCACATCAAATGCGACTTTCTCCTTATTCTCTAACTCCGGGTTCTTCTCCTTTATTATCTTCAGGGCTAAATCAATCGACTTATTTAGCACATCTTCTAATAAGACAATGTTCCCTTTCCGGGTAGACATCATCACCTGCTTAAATTTCACCCAGCCGAAATCAACATGCACCAAATCCTTTGCCCAGGCATACCCCATAAGCTCTAAGACCTTGAAGAGTTGCTGGAAATAAAGCTTCTGGGCACTGCCCACGACATAAAGTGCTTTGTCGAAATGATAAGTTTCATACCTGTAAATTGCCGCACAGATATCTCGCGTGGCATACAGACTTGCCTCATCTTTTTTTCGGATAAGACAGGGAGGCATACCATATTTTTCCAAATTGACAATCAGGGCATCCTGACTCATTTCTGTCAGCCCCATCTGGTTCATTTTATCAACGGTCTTTTCTATGAACTGATTGTAGAAGCTCTCACCTGCATAGGAATCAAAGGAGATGTCCAGCATCTTGTAGATTCGATTAAACTCATCTAAGCTGAAATTTTTGAACTTCTCCCAGAGCTCTAAAGCCTCACCGTCTCCGTCCTCCAATTTCTTAAACCACCTTCTGGCTTCTTCCTCTAATTCAGGTTTTCCTTCTGCTTCCCGGTGAAACTTAACATAAAGGTCATAGAGGGTTGCGATCGGATCAGTGGTAAGCTCCTTCTCTTCTCCCCACATCTTATATGCGGCTATGACCTTACCGAATTGAGTTCCCCAGTCTCCCAGATGATTTATCCTTATAGCCTCATATCCTAATTTTCTGAAGATATTGTACAGAGCATTCCCGATCACAGTTGACCTGAGATGCCCGATCCCAAAAGGCTTGGCGATATTGGGGTGAGAATAATCCATCACTATGGTCTTCCCTTTTCCCTGAGTACCTGAGCCATAATCCAAATCTCTTTCAAATATTTCCTGTAGCACATACTCTGCGAATTTCTCACGGTTTACCTTGAAATTGATATAAGGTCCAATCGGATAAATCTGTTCAATCAGCTCTTTAGGCATAAGCTCTGAAGAGAGTTTAGAAGCAATTTCTTGAGGAGGCTTCTTCAGTTCTTTGCTTAAAATATGACAGGGAAAAGCATAATCCCCGAACTTCTCCTCCGGTGGCACTTCGATAAGAGCTTCAATTTTCTCAGGAGGAAATTCTATCTTGCTTTTTATTATTTCTATTATCTCTTGCACAAAATTATTCATCTTTTTTCCTTTTAGCTACAAGCTACTTGCTACCTGCTCCTTTCCCCTCGTTACTCATATTTGAAATCCGCTGGAACTTTCTGAGTCTCTGCTTCTAGAATAAATGGCTTTGCTTTACCCAATTCCCGGTCCTCCTTACCGGAGAAAAAGTAAAAATAAAGAATGCTGGAGATAATGTAAAGCCCCGTGGCGACTAATAATGGTAAAACATACCCGGAGGATTGGATAAGCTTCCCGCCGAAGCTTGCGCTTATCCCCCAGGACAGAGTCCAGGCTAAAGCAGTTAGACTGTTAGTCAACGGTTGTTCTTTCTCGTTTACCTTCTCCATAGAGAAATTAGTTGAGATCGGCTGGCTCATATTCATCAAAGCACCTCTTAAAAGGAATGCCAGAACAGCCAGAGGCAGAAGATAACTGAAAGCCAGGCAGAGCATAAAAGGAATGGAAGCTAATTGAGTATAGACGATGCTCTTGATCATCCCTACCTTTTTGGACAGCACCGGACCTAATATAATTCCCGCCAGCATGAAAACCTGCAAAAGCGCATAATAAATACCAATGTCCTTCGCAGGCAGACCAAACCTGTCCCTGAAATAAAGGTTCAAAAAGGGGATGATCAGTCCTGCACCCAGGCCTAAAATGAAAAAAGGAATGCAAAGTCTTAGAAGTAATCCTCCTCTTTCTTTTAGAAGTTTGAAATCCCAAGCCAGACTTTCTTCATTTTTGCTCCGAGTCTCCTCGTGCCGTATCAGATAAAAAGGAATTAGACCAACCAAGCCGAAAAGAATTGCTACATAAAGTGAGCCCCGGTAAGCCCAGACCTGATCGCCAAGTAAGCTGTTAAGCAGGCTCACCAGATATCCTCCCCCTAAACTCCCCACAATCCCGGCGAAGATCATTATCCCGAAATTCATACTGAAAAGATAGGTTCTTTCCTGCGGGGTGCTGTTTTTCATAAAGAAAGGAGCAGCCGCCACCCGGTAAGAAGCCACGCTCATCCCTAAGAAAAAACTGACTAAAAGTAATCCTTTAAGTCCCAGGATGCTTGCCTGAAGAAAATATAATGCCGCAGCCAAAATGGTAGCGATGATAAGTACTTTTTTGATCTGGATTCTTTGCAGAATATATGCAACTGGCAGTGTAATAACAACCGCACCCCAGGCATTCATCGACAAAATCTGACCAATAGCGCTTTCACCAAAAGAAAGCTCTTTTAAATATAGATTAAGCAGAAGCTGAAACCCCGCAAACGCCAGCCCGATAAAAAAAGCGCCCAGTAAGAACAGCCTGGCGTTCTTAGAGAATAACTTTAAGTGATGGATGTAATTACTTATGCCAGTTTGGATTGTATTGGTCATAACTAACGTGAGACGTAAGACGATTTTTTCGTCTTATGTCTCGCCTTTAATAATTTTCATCTCCAAGAGCCTTTGTCTTTCGTGTTCAATCTCAGCTTTCAAGACTTCGGGAGCAGGCAATTGGAGTTTATACTTTGAAGCAAATATCTTGTTATTCATTCCGCCCAAAGCATATTCAATAACTGTTTTCTTTTTGTCAGTACAAAGAATAATCCCAACCGGCTTATTTTCTCCAATTAACTTTTCTTTATCTTTTAGATAATTCAAGTACAAATTCATCTGCCCTGCATCTGCGTGGGTAAACTCACCGATCTTCAAATCTATCGCTACCAGGCATCTCAAGACTCGATGATAAAGAAGAAGATCCAGACGATAATGGCTCCCCTCAAGGGTAATCCTTTTTTGTCTGGCAACGAAGGTAAAACCAACTCCCAATTCAAGCAGAAAATGTTCCAGATGTTTAATTAAAGCTTCTTCCAATTGTGACTCTGAATACTCATCTTTCAATCCAAGAAACTCCAGAACATAAGGGTCTTTAATTTCGTCCTCGGGCTTGAGGGTAACAGGTTTTTCGTGTGCTTTAGCGATGACTGTCAGCTTTCTCTTAGATAGTGCAGTCCGTTCGTAAAGCATGGATTGAATTTGTCTGTCGAGCTGCCTCACTGACCAGTTTCCCCGGATAGATTCGGCTTCATAGAATTCTCGTTTGTAAGGTTCATTCAGGCGAAGAAGGAGGCAATAATGAGACCAGGAAAGAGAGAATTTCGCACACAGGGTGTTCCATATTTCGGATTGGCTATACTGTGTCAAGCCTTTCTGAAATACTTCAGACGGTGTCCGAAATATTATCATTAATTCGGTAGACAGCGTCTGCTCTTTTTTATTCTTCGATAATTTACCAGACACCGTCTGGGATTTTTTAGTTAACAATTTCCCAGACACTGTCTGGGAAATTCGAGTATCCTTATATATAAGATAGAATTGGCGCATCAAACGCAGGTTTTCCCTTCCAAATCCCTTACCAAATTTACTTGTAAGGTCCCGTGATAGTTGCTCAAGAAGTAATTCTCCATACTCCGCCCTTTCTTTCCCCTTCTGCTCATACTCCACAACCCTTCTCCCGACAAGCCAGTAAGTAGCCACCAGAACAGTATTAACATACCGCACCACCGCCTTACGCCCCTGCTCAATCAGAGAAGCAAGGTCAGCGAGGAGAGTTGAGTAATGTTGGGTTTTGCTGGTTTTCTTCATTTTCGTGAAGTTTTTCCACGTCGGGCGTGAAGCCCGAGGCTACGTTTTTATTCGATATCCGTCATTCGTCATTGACTTTTATATTCATATATCCCCGAAAACACTTCATCCGTCGGTCCAATCACATAGATATGATTATTTTTCTCATCCCAGCTCACTTTTAGACATCCGGCTGGGAAATAAGCTAAAACCTCTCTATCGGTTTTATTATTCAAAACACAGGCGACTAAACCTGCAGAAGCACCGGTTCCGGATGCCATAGTCTCCCCGGCTGACCTTTCCCAGACCCGCAACTGTATCTTTTTACGATTTAAGACTTTGACGAATTCCACATTGGTTTTCTCAGGAAAGATCGGATGCTTTTCCACCATTGCACCTAACTTCTGCCAGCCTTCTTCAAATCTATCTACGAGGATGAGAGTATGCGGGTTACCCATAGAAACGCTGGTTATATTGATCGATCGATCATCGACCTTTATCTCCTCGTTAATGCAGAATTTGCCCTTCCCATTCACAGGAATCTTCTTTCTTTCCAGGATAGGCTCACCCATATCGACTTTTATTATAAACTCACCAGTCCTTTTTAGAACCTCAGCTTCTATGATCCGATCTTTGGTTTCTATCTCGATTTTTCTTTTCCTGCATAGACCATGTTCGCACACATACCTGGCAAAACATCTCACCCCGTTTCCGCACATCTGGGCGGGAGTCCCATCCGGATTGTAAAACTCCATTCTGAATGGAGCCTTTCTCCCTTTGCGAATGATGATCAGCCCATCTCCGCCTACCCCGAAGTGTCGATCGGTAATCTTTCTGGATAAATCTCTAAGATTTAAACCTGTAAGATTCTGTTTAAAAGAATCTATATAGATATAGTCATTCCCCAAAGCCTGGAGCTTGGTAAATTTTATTTTCATATCACCTTCTTTTTCTTAAAAGTTCTATAGAATTTTGCAGAACGCCCTTGAATTCTTTTTCTGAAAGACCCGCACCCAGACCAACTTTTCTCAAGATGTCTTCGGTGAAAAGGTCAGAAGGAGAATGAGCATCCGTATTGATGACTAATTTCGCCCCAACTTTGCGAGCAAGTTTAGCCACATGACCATTAGTCAGAGAGTGACCTCTTCGGGCAGAAAGCTCAAGATATGTTCCTCTCCTTCTTGCCAGCTTGACTTCCTTTTCAGTTATCAAACCCGGATGAGCCAAAATGTCGAGGTCGCTTTCCAGTCCAGCTAAATTAGTACCAGGGATCACTGGTTCGACTGGCGACTCTCCGTGAACCACAATAATCTTTGCTCCGAATTTTCGAGCCAACTCTGCCAGCTCTGGTATCTGTTGAGGAGGAACGTGCGTGATTTCGACACCAGGCAAGACTTTTATCCTCATATATTTATTCAGGTCTTTTGAAACCTTTATAAGTTGAGCCAGAACAAGGGCAAGATTACCGGAATCAACGTGATCCGTGATCGCAATAGCTCTATAACCGGCAACATAAGCCCGGCGTGCCAGCTCCGCAGGCAGGAGTGCCCCATCGCTTAAGACCGAATGAGTGTGTAAGTCTATCATTCCAACTCCTTTTTTAATTCAAGTTTACAATCTAATTTAATTTCAGAATTTTGCAAATGTTTTTTAGTAAAAATAGGTAGAACATTGCTCTGCCCTAAAATGATTTACCCTCTCCTTCACAAGGAGAGGGCAGGGAGAGGTTATGCCATTTAAACCTCCAGGCGGATGTCATCATCTGCCAGAGATATGCCTTGTCGAGGATGATAACATCCTCGACGAGCGAAATCCTCTGCTGATTCAGATATAATAAAAAATCAAAAAGGCAATCCGGAAGGATTGCCTGCTTAGTTCTTTTGGTCTTGTCTCTTTATCTCGAGACTACGGAATTTCTTTTTCCTCTTCACCTAAGAGATCATCTTTGATCTCCTCCTCCCCCTCCCATTCTTCTCCTTCCCATTCCTCTTCCTCTGGATGAACTTCCTCCACTGCCTCCAGCTCCTTTTCCTGCAGAATATCCTCTAAAAGCTTTTCATCCAGTTTCCTTGTCTTTTTGCTTTCTTTCTTCTCTCCTATGATCTTAATAGTCTTCCCGGTTTTTTCCTTACCTTTCTTTATTTTTTTTATTTTCTTAGCGGGCTTGATTTTCTTAGTTTTTTTCTTCTTTTCGACTTTTTTCTTTTTCATCCTTTTCTCCTTTCTTCTTCTTCTCAATCTTTGGTTTTTCGACCAAAAGCTGAACCACCGCCATTTTCGCCCCATCCCCCTGACGGTATCCGAGCTTTAGAACCTTGGTGTAACCACCTTGACGAGCAGTAAGCTTAGGAGCTATTTCATCAAAAAGCTTTTTCACTAATTTTCTGTTTTTCAGTACGCTGAAAGCTAATCTTCGGGAATGCAGGTCCCCTCTTTTGCCCAGAGAGACCAGATAGTCAGTCCATCTTTTAACTGCCCGGGCTTTCGCCAGAGTAGTACGAACCTGAATATGCTCCAGGATCGAGGCCGACATATTCGATAGCATTGCCTCCCGGTGACTTTTATTGCGGCTTAATTTTAAGACTGCTTTTCCGTGTCTCATTTTCTATCCTTTTGTCTTAAGTAGTTCCGCTATCCTTTCTTGACCGGCTCTTTATATTTTTCTATATTCATTCCAAAGGACAGACTAAGTTTAGATAGGATATTGGTGAGTTCGGTCAGCGATTTCCTCCCGAAATTTCTGTATTTCAGCATCTCCGACTCAGTTTTCTTCACCAAATCTTCCAGGGTCTGAATGTTGGCCGCGCGCAGGCAGTTAGAGGACCTGACTGAAAGCTCTAAATCATCCACTTTGGTTCTCAGGAGGTTTCTTATCTTTAGCACCTCCTCGTCTACCACTTCCTCTGGTGCCATCTCAATCACCTCATCCTTCTTGATGAAGAGCTGGAGGTGGTCTTTCAATATCCTGGATGCCAATCCCAGAGCATCTTCTGGAGTAATGCTTCCATCAGTCCAGACCTCCAAGAACAACTTGTCAAAATCCGTACGCTGGCCTACCCGGGTATTTTCCACCCAGAAATTAACTTTGGTCACTGGAGAAAAGAAAGCGTCAAGGAAGATGGTGCCAACTGGAGATTCTGGTTTTCTATTCTGCTCGGCTGGAACATAACCTCTGCCAGATCCGATCTCTATCTCCATCTTCAGTTTATTTTCGTCAGTCAGTGTTACGATATGCTGTTCCGGATTTAAGACCTCTACTTCTGGATCTGTCTTTAGATCGCCAGCCTTGTAATCTTTCTTCTTCTGGGCATCCAGGACAATGGTCTTGGGCTCGTCGCCCAGCAATTTAACCCTGATCTGTTTGACGTTCAGCACTATTTCAGTCATGTCCTCGTATACCCCGGGAATGGTGGAGAACTCGTGCAGGATTCCGTCAATTCTCAGGGAGATCGGAGCTGCGCCCTGGATGGAGGAAAGCAAGGTCCTTCTCAAAGCGTTCCCCAGGGTTATTCCAAAGCCTCTTTCCAGCGGCTCGATTATGAACTTGGTATAGTTTTTGGCAAAAGTGCTCTGATCTATCATTGCCCCTTTGGGCATTTGCAAGCTTTTCAATTTCATATATCTTTTCCTCCTTCCTGCATCCCGCCTGCGGCGGGTAAGGAAAAAGAGACAAGTTAAACTTATCTTGAATAATATTCTACCACTAACTGCTCCTGAACCATCAATGGTATGTCCAGTCGCTTGGGTCTTTCCAAAAGCTCTCCTTGCAGGTGAGCCTTATCCAACCTCAGCCAGGGAAACTCTGTCCCCCGGCCTGCTTCTCTCAATGAAGCATGGATGATATCCAGGTTTCTGCTTTTCTCCTTTACCGAGATAATGTCTTTTGGCCTGACTTGATAAGAAGGTATATTCACTATCCGGTTGTTTATCAGAAAGTGCCGGTGAAGGACTAACTGACGTGCGGTCTTGCGGGAGGGGGCGAATCCCAGACGATATACCAGGTTATCCAGCCTGCATTCCAGAAGCTGTAAAAGCTTCTCTCCTGTGATCCCTTTTTCTCTCTCTGCCTTGAGAAAATAGTTTCTGAACTGCTGTTCCAGAAGACCGTAGATGCTTTTTACCTTTTGCTTTTCTCTCAAACGCAGTGAATATTCTGAGCTTTTGCGACGGCTGGTCTGGCCGTGCTCACCGGGAGCATAGCCTCTTTTGTCAAAAGTGCATTTATCGCTTGAGCATTTGACCCCTTTGAGAAAAAGCTTCTCTCCTTCTCTCCTGCAGACTTTACAATTTGGACCAATGTATCTTGCCATCTTATCTCCTTCTAAAATAAAGGTCATAGGTCATAGTTGATGGGTGGTAGGGACCCTACCACCTGTACCCTATTACCTATCACCTGTCTTCTATACTCTTCTCCTCTTGGGAGGCCTGCATCCGTTGTGCGGAATCGGGGTTACGTCGCGGATGGAGGTGACCTCCAGTCCCGCAGATTGCAAAGACCTTATGGCTGCTTCTCTTCCTGCCCCTGGTCCTTTAACCCAGACCTCTACTCTTTTAACTCCTGATTCCAGAGCTATTTTAGCTGAGACGTCAGCCGCTATTCCCGCTGCAAAAGGTGTACTCTTTTTCGACCCCTTGAAGCCGCTTTTTCCGGCTGAAGACCAGGTGATCACGTTTCCGCGGGTATCGGTAATCGTGACGATAGTATTGTTGAAAGTCGCCTGGATATGGGCAATCCCGGATGACTCGGCTCTCTTAACTTTTTTCTTGACTGGCTTTTTGACTTCTTCTGCCACTTTTTTTCTCCTTAAAGGTTTAGCTTATTTACGGGGAGCTGCTGCCGCCTTGGCTGCGGCTGCCTTTCTGGTTCCTACGGTTTTTCTGGGACCTTTTCTGGTACGGGCATTGGTCTTGGTTCTTTGACCCCTTACCGGAAGGCCCCGGCGATGTCTTAGTCCACGATAGCAGCCTATATCTATCAATCTTTTTATATTCATCGCCGTTTCGCTTCGCAGAGCACCTTCTACCTTGTACTCAGACTCAATCACCGACCTCAACTTGGCGATATTATCCTCAGTCAAATCTTTAACCCGGATGTCAGGGCTGACTTTGGTTTTCTCAAGAATCTTTTTAGCTGAGGTAGGACCAATCCCATAAATATAGGTCAACCCTATCTCAATTCTTTTATCCTTTGGTAAATCCACGCCTGCAATTCTTGCCAACTTTAGACCTCCTCTAAGATACAAATTAAAATTTATATAATCTGAGCTACTTACCTCATAATAAAAATGATTAACCCTGTCTCTGTTTGTGTTTCGGGTTCGGGCAGATAATCATTATCGCGCCCTTTCTTTTGACCACCTTACATTTTTCGCATCTCACTTTAACCGAACTTCTAACCTTCATATTCTTTTCCTTTCTTTAACCTATCACCCATTACCTACCACCTACGACCTATGACCTTGCGTCATTTGTATCTATAGACAATTCTTCCCCTGGAAAGATCATACGGCGAAAGCTCAACCGTAACCTTATCCCCAGGAAGAATTTTAATGAAATGCATCCTCATCTTTCCTGATATGTGCGCTAAGACTTTATGACCATTTTCCAGCTCCACCCTGAACATAGCATTAGGCAGAGGCTCAACCACTTTACCGTCAACCTGTATCAGTTCTTCTTTAGCCATATAATCCTAAAAAGACTCCTCTGGAAGAGTTAAAATCTCGGGTCCGTTATTTGTTATGGCGATCGTATGCTCAAAATGAGCAGAAAGAGAGCCATCCAAAGTGACCACGGTCCAGTTATCCTCCAGAGTTTTTATCTCATAACCTCCGGCATTAACCATCGGCTCAATCGCCAAAACCATCCCTTCTTTCAGCAACAAGCCGCTTCCTGGACTCCCGAAATTAGGAACTGGGGGGTCTTCATGCATATGTCTGCCTATACCGTGCCCGGTTAAATCCCTGACCACTGAAAAACCATTTTTCTCTGCGATGGACTGAACCGCATAGGATATATCTCCTAAACGATTTCCAGCAATTGACTGAGATATTCCTGCTTCCAGAGATTCAAGAGTCACTTCTAAAAGTCTCTTAGCCTGATTTGAGATTTCCCCGACAGGAAAAGTCCAGGCACCATCTGCATAAAACCCATCTTTCAAAACGCCTATATCCACAGAAATAATTTCACCTTCTTTGAGAACTCTTTCTCCAGGTATACCGTGAACAACTTCGTTATTTATGGAAGTACAGATATTCCCCGGATACCCACGGTAACCCTTAAAAGCAGGTATTGCTTTGTTTTTAACGATAAACTCCTCAGCTAATCTGTCCAACTCTATGGTCTTAATTCCTGGTTTTATTTTCTCTTTCAGATAGCTCAAAGTCAAACCAACGATCTCGCCGTTCTCCCTGATTATCCTTATCTCTCTCTCGGACTTTAGCTCGATCATCCTTTGCTTATGCTGTTAAGGATCTCCTGCAGGACCAAATCTTTATCTTTTTCACCATTTATCTCCAGTAGCTTTTCCTGTTTCTGGTAATAAGACTCCACAGGCTGGGTCTGCTTCTCATAAACCTGCAGCCGGTTCAAAATCACATCCTTCCGGTCATCAATCCTTTGCTCCAGGATACCACCGCAGAGGTCGCATATTCCTGCCTGCCTGGGTGGTCTGGTTTCCAAGTTGTAATCTGCACCGCACTGGGGACATACCAGTCTGGCTGAGAGCCTCTTAACAACGGTTTCTTTGGAAACTCTGATCTTGACTACCCGGTCTATCCTTTTATTGATTTCCTTCAGTAAGGCATCCAGATCCTCAGCCTGGACTAAAGTCCTTGGAAAGCCATCCAGAATAAATCCAGCCTCGCAATCTTTTTCCTCCAGTCTTTTTCTCATCACTTCTAAAATCACCTGGTCCGGAACCAGCTCTCCTTTAGCCATAAAGGCTTTGACCTTCAGCCCTAAGAAAGTTCCTTTTTTAAACTCCTCCCTTAACATATCCCCGGTAGAGATATGAGGGATACCTAATTTTTCAGAGAGTAAAGCTGCCTGGGTTCCTTTCCCCGCTCCTGGGGAACCTAAGAATATGAAATTCAATTTAGAATCTTCCCTTTATCCTTCCTTTCTTCATGAACCCCTCGTAGTGCCGCATTAGCAGATGGGACTCTATCTGCTGGAGCGTATCCAGCGCCACCCCAACCACGATTAAAATACTGGTTCCTCCGAAATAGTAACTGACATTCATTCTTTTCATCAGAAGATAGGGTAAAACAGCGATCAGGGCAAAAAAGATGGCTCCAGGAAGAGTGATCCGGGTCAAGATTCTATCTATATATTCTGAGGTTCTTTTGCCCGGCCTTATTCCAGGGATAAAACCGCCATATTTCCTCATATTATCAGCTAAATCCACCGGGTTGAAAACGATGGCAGTATAAAAATAAGCGAAGAAGACGATCAGCAAACCATAGACGATGGAATAAAGAGCGCTTCCTGCATTGAACCAGGACTGGACATTGACCATGAACTCGCTGTTCGGGAAAAAGGAAGCTAAAGTGCTGGGTGCAAACATTATCGACTGGGCAAAGATGATCGGGATAATTCCTGCCGCATTAACGGAAAGAGGTATATGAGTACTCTGCCCGCCGTACATTTTTCTGCCCACAACTCTTTTGGCATACTGCACCGGGATTTTTCTCTGGGCACGGGTCACCAGTACCGTGGCTGCAACCACGGCTAACATCAGGGCTACCATGAAAACCAAGGTAAAGATATCTCTTCTTCCTCCCAATAGATTTTGAATCTCCTCAATGATGGCATTAGGAAAACGGGCGATGATCCCGATGAAGATGATGAGCGAGATACCGTTTCCAATTCCCTTGTCCGTGATCTGTTCGCCCAGCCACATTATGAAGATGGTGCCGGAAGTAAAGGTGAGCATGGTCAAAAGCCTGAAGCCCATTCCGGGATTGGGAACCGCATATCTGCCTGCGATATTTATGCTCTCCAAGAAAAGGGAGGTTGCCATTGCTTGAACCGCAGCGATAGCCACAGTCCCGTACCGGGTATACTGAGTGATCTTTCTTCTTCCCTCTTCACCTTCCTTTTGCAGTTTCTGAAAATAGGGAATTACAGTTCCCAAAAGCTGCATTATGATCGAGGCGGAGATGTAGGGCATTATCCCCAGAGAGAAGATAGTGGCTTTCGAAAAGGCACCTCCGGCAAACATATCATACATTCCGAACAGGGAACCGGATGCCTGCCTGAAGAATTCTCCTAAAGCTGAGGCATCAACTCCTGGCGTAGGTATGTGGGCACCTATCCGGTAAACGACCAGAATTCCCAAGGTGAATAAAATCCGTTTCCTCAGCTCCGGAATTTTGAAGACATTTTGAAAAGTATTTATCATTTTATTTTATCAGCTCAACTTTCCCGCCAGCAGCTAAGATCTTCTCCTTCGCGCTCTGGCTGAAGGCATGGGCCTGTACGGTTAAGGCTAAAGTTATACTTCCCTCACCCAGTATCTTAACTGGCATATCTTCTTTCTTAACCAGACCGCTATTTTTCATAACCAGAGGATTGATTACCTCTGCGTGCCCGCACTTTTCCAGAGAGCTTAAGTTTACTATCTGATATTCTTTTTTGAAAAGCGAACGGAAACCTCTTTTAGGCAGCCTTCGCTGCAGCGGCATCTGTCCGCCTTCAAACCGGGGATGAATCTTTCCGCCGGAGCGAGCTTTCTGGCCCTTATGACCGCGGGTAGAGGTTTTTCCGTGACCTGAGCCCGGTCCTCTGCCTATTCTTTTTCTCTTTTTTGTTGACCCGGGAACTCTTTTTAATTCACCTAATCTCATAAAGAAAACCTTTGCTACCTTTCGACTTCTTCGACTTTTAGCAAATGAATTACCTTCTGAATCATCCCTCTGATCTGGGGGTTGTCTTTGTGAAACACCGACTGGTAAAGCTTTTTTATCCCTAAAGCACGAATAGTCTCTTTCTGAGACTTTTCGAAATCTATAGCGCTTTTTACCTGAGTAATTTTAAGCTCTTTTGCCATAAACTTTTTAAATTAAACCTCTTTTTCTCCTGACTCGACTTTTTCTATAAAGTCTTTAAGCTTTAAAAGCCCGGCCAGAGTGGCTTTAACTACGTTATGAGGATTAGAGGTGCCTAAAGATTTGGTTAAAATATCCTGAACCCCTGCCGCTTCCAGAACCGCCCTGACCGGTCCCCCGGCGATAACGCCTGTGCCTGGAGAGGCAGGTTTCATAACCACAGAAGCCGCTCCGAATCTGCCGATGATGGGATAGGGAATGGTGCCGTCTTTTAAAGGGATTTCAATCATATTTTTCCTGGCTGATTCGGTTCCCTTTCTTATTGCATCAGCAACTTCTCCAGCCTTTCCCAGTCCCACGCCAACTTTACCCTTTTTATCCCCGACTGCCACCAGAGCAGTAAAACCAAACCTCTTACCACCTTTGACCACCTTGGCGACCCGATTAATGTGGATCACCCTTTCCTCAAGCTGCATTTCATCCGATTCAAATCTCATCCATATACCTCTTCAATTAAAATTTCAAGCCTCCTTCTCTTGCCCCTTCAGCTAAAGCCTTGACCCTGCCGTGATAGATATATCTATTCCTGTCAAAAACCACTTTTACTATTCCTTTTTCCAAGGCTCTCTTAGCCAGGTATAGTCCGACTTTTCGGGCTATCTGATTTTTCTTATCCTTCTCTGTCGACTCCTTGCTCAATTCAGGAGTCAGGCTGGAGACACTCAGCAAAGTCTTCTGGGTCAGGTCATCGATAAGCTGGGCATAAATATGCCCCAGGCTCCGGTATACTGAGAGCCTTGGCCTTTCCTGGGTACCTTGGATTTTTTGCCTTACCCTCTTCTGTCTCCTCTCGGAGGATATTTTTTTATTAGTGGATTTACTCCGCATAGAAATATTACACCCTTTATTTTTTAAGCTGCTGTCTTACCAGCTTTCTTGCGAACTTTTTCGCCCTCATATCTTATCCCTTTACCCTTATAAGGCTCAGGCGGTCGGAATGATCTTATCTTTGCTGCTACCAATCCCACCAGCTCCTTATCAGCTCCTGAGACTACAATCCTGGTGGGATTGTCGACCATAAGTTTTATCTCTTCCGGGGGTCTGAAAAGTATGGGATGGGAGTATCCCAGGCTCAAAGTTAGCTTATTTCCAGCAAGCTCAGCCTTATACCCAACTCCGATAATAGAAAGAACCTTCTTAAATCCCTCGGTTACGCCTTTGACCATATTGGCGATCAGGGCTCTGGTCAAGCCATGTAATGATTTGTCGAATTTGCTATCAGACCCTCTTTTCACCCAGACCTTGTCCTCTTCCAACTGGACCTGCATGGCCGGATGAAATCTTTTGGACAGTTTTCCCAAAGGTCCAGTTACTACCACTTGGCTCTGGGAGATTTCTACCTTTACCCCTTTAGGCACAGACACTGGATTTTTACCGACTCTTGACATATTTACTCCTTCTGAACTCCAATTACCAGACGCGGAAAATAACCTCCCCACCTATCCCTTTTATCCTTGCCTGGCTGTCAGTCAGGATACCTTGAGAAGTGGACAGAACATACATTCCAAATTCTCTTCCGGTTTTCTTTAGCTTATCCTTATCAAAATAGATCCGTAATCCCGGTTTTGAAACTCGCTCAAGCCCGTCAATTTTCTTTCCCCCTTTTGGACTGTAACTCAGGTAAAGCCTCAAGAGGTTCTGCCTGTTATCCTCAACCTCCACGTAATTTCGAATAAATCTGTTTTCCAAAAGTATCCGGGCTATCTCTTTCTTCATCTTTGAGCCGGGGATATCTACGATTTTATGTTTGGCTTTATAAGCGTTTCTGATCCTGGTCAGCATATCCGCAATCGGATCCGTTACCTTCATCTAACCTCCTCTAACTGTTTTCCTACCAGCTGGCTTTTACCACGCCGGGTATCTCGCCTCTAAGGGCTAATTCCCTGAAACAGATACGGCACAAGCCGAAATCCCCCATATATCCTCTGGGCCTTCCGCATCTGTAACAGCGGTTATGTTTTCTAACCTTGAATTTAGGCTTGCGATTCGCTTTTTCAACCATTGATTTTCTAGCCACACACGCTCCTTAATCTATTTAACTCCGAAAGGCATCCCCAGGGCTTTCAAAAGCTCCAGCCCTTCCTCGTCGGTTTTTGCCGTGGTGCATATGGTTATGTTCATACCTCTGATCTTCTCCACTTTATCATAGTCGACTTCCGGAAAGATTATCTGTTCCTTCAACCCTAAATTGTAATTGCCCCTGCCGTCAAAAGATTTTGCCGGCACCCCTCTGAAATCCCTGATCCGGGGAATCGAGGCGTTAACTAACCTGTCAAAAAAATCAAGCAGCCGGTCCCGGCGTAAAGTCACGCAGCAGCCGATAGGAGAACCCTCTCTTAGCTTGAAATTAGAAATAGATTTCTTGGCTCTGCGGGTAATCGGCTTCTGGCCTGTGATCAAAGCCAGCTCGGCTGAGGAAGCTTCTAACAGTTTCACGTTCTGGGTTGCTTCTCCTACTCCTATATTTATGATGATTTTCTCCAGTCTGGGAACTTGCATTACATTCTTGTACCCAAACTTCTTCATCAGGGCTGGAATAACCTCTTTCTGGTATTTTTCCTTGAGCCTTGGGATATATTTAGTCTTGGGAGAGCTTTTCTCCGGCTCTTTACCTTTTTCCTTCTCTTTTGCCATCTAATAACCTTCTTATGTTTTTTCTATCGTCTTACGTCTTACCTCTCACGTCTCACGCTTTTATATTATCTCTCCACACTTTCTGCAAATCCGAACTTTAGTTTTACGAACAGAAAGCTTTTCTCCAGTCATGCTTGCATCTGCCAGCACTTTATAGCTTACCTTAGAAGGAGAGGAGCATTTTGAGCAGTAAAGCATCAGATTGGAGATCTCAATCGAGCCTTCCTTCTCCAGGATTCCTCCTTTCGGGTTCTTGGTAGACGGGCGGGTATGTCTCTTTATGAAATTCACGCTCTCCACGACGGCCCGATTCTTTTCCTTGAAAATCTTGAGCACTTTTCCCATTTTCCCCCGATCATCTCCGCTGATCACTAATACCGTGTCTCCTTTTTTTATGCGCATACCTGCTCTCCTCTAATCTGCCTTCCCTATCAAATGACCTCAGGTGCCAGGGAGATAATCTTCATAAACTGTTTTTCCCGGAGTTCCCTTGCCACCGGTCCAAAGATCCTGGTGCCCTTGGGTTCATGCTGCTCGTCTATGATCACGGCCGCATTATCCGAAAAACGGATATACGAGCCGTCTTTTCTTCTGGTCTCCCGGGTAGTCCTCACCACTACCGCTTTGCAGACTTCGCTTTTCTTAACCGTTCCTCCTGGCAAGGCGTCTTTAACTGTTACCACGATTATGTCTCCAATCCTGGCATACCTTTTCCTGGTCCCGCCCAAAACCCTGAAACACTGCACCACCTTCGCTCCGGTATTGTCCGCCACCACTAATTTAGAATATTCCCTGATCATAGTTTTGCGCTACCTGTTTAAACTAAAAAACTATTTAGCCTTTTCTACTACCTTTAAGAGTCTCCATCTTTTAAGTCTGGAAAGGGGTCGGGTTTCCATCACCTTGACCAGATCTCCGATCTGGCACTCGTTTTTTTCATCGTGGGCATATAGCTTCGAGGTCCTTTTAATCGTTTTCTGGTAAACCGGATGCCTTAAAAGCCTCTTCACTGCAACTACAATAGTCTTCTGCATGTGGTTGGAGACCACCCTTCCGATTCTAACTTTTCTTTGTTTTCTTTCAGTCATATGCTCTTGATTCTTCTTTTAGCTTTAAGGTTTTTTGCCGTGTTTTTACTTTATCTTCCTTTCCTCTGGAGTAGCCAGCTTTCTTTTACCCAATTCCTCTTCATGTAGCATAGTATTGATCCTGGCGATTTCTCTCCTTATCACTCTGAGTCTGAGCGGGTTGTCCAGCTCCTTAGCTGACTTCTGCATTCTTAGATTAAATCGCTCCTCTTCGAGCTCATCTCTTTTCTGTACAAGCTCTTCTTTGGTTAAATCTTTTAAAGCTGCCTTTTTCATATCTTTAAACCTTTAAAACTCTTTCCTTGAGACCATCCTGGTTTTTATAGGTAATTTGTGTGCGGCTAAATCAAAAGCCTCTTTGGCTATCTCCGGGGTAACGCCTTCTAATTCAAAAAGAATCCTGCCAGGCTTGACCACTGCTACCCAGTATTCAGGATTTCCCTTTCCTTTTCCCATTCTGGTCTCGGCTGGTTTTACTGTAACCGGTTTATCCGGGAAAACCCGTATCCAGACTTTACCGCCTCTCTTTATGAACCGGGTAAGGGCAACTCTTGCCGCCTCAATCTGTCTATCCGTGAGCCAGGCCGGCTCAAGAGCTTTCAGCCCATATTCTCCAAAATCTATATGACTGCCTCTTAAGGCTTTTCCTCTCCTTTTGCCTCTTTGTTGTTTTCTGTATTTTACCCTTTTAGGCATTAACATATCGAAATCCTTTAGCCTCTTTTCTCTCTTCTTTTTCTTTTTCCGCTCTCCGGCGGTCTCTCTTCTTTATGTCTTTCCGGTGTCCAGTGAACCCCTTCTGCTGATTGGGGCTCCTTACCCAGGATCTCTCCCTTGAATATCCACACCTTGACCCCGATGGTACCATAAGTGGTATGGGCTGTCGCTTGAGCGTAGTCTATATCTGCTCTCAGGGTATGTAGAGGAACCCGTCCTTCCATATATTGTTCAGTTCTGGCTATCTCTGCTCCAGCCAATCTTCCTCCACAGCTTATCTTTATACCCTCAGCCCCCATCTTCATGGCGGAGCTTATGGCTTTTTTCATCGCCCGGCGATACGAAATTCTACCTTCTAACTGCCTGGCGATGTTTTCTGCCACCAGTTTGCCGGAAAGCTCCGGTTTGCGCACTTCGATTATATTTATATTTATCTCTTTCTTGGTCAGATGCTGTAGCTCGTCTCTAAGTTTGTCTACTTCAGCTCCTTTTCTTCCGATGACAATCCCCGGGCGAGCGGTGTGAATGTCTATGGTGACCTTCTTAGGAGCTCTAAAGATATCAACATTGGCAATTCCGGCATGTTCCAGCTTGGTCCGGGTGTATTTACGAATCAACTGGTCTTCTTTCAACTGCTCAACAAAATTCTTAGTGGAAAACCATCTTGAGCTCCAGGTTTTTACTATACCCAATCTCAACCCTACGGGATTTGTCTTATGACCCAAACTTCTTACCTCCTTTATTCTCTATATTTCAAACTGGTTTTGGATGGAAATTCTATTCATCTTTTTTCTCGTCTGATTTCTTCTTGGTCTCTTTTGCTTTTTTAGGTTTCACCGGTTTAACTTTTTTGGTCTCTTCGATTTTTTCTTCCTGTTTTCTGACCGCCGGCTTTAATTCCTTTTTCTTTTTCCCTTCGATTTCGTCTGACACCACAATTGTCAGGTGATTGGTCCTTTTTCTGATCCGGAATGCCCTGCCCATACTTGCCGGCCTGATCCTTTTCATAATCGGACCACCGTCCACGAAGATCTTCTTGATAAATAGATCTTCTGCTTTGAGCTTAGCAGTACCTTCCTGGTTTATAGCATTGGCACTTGCAGACTTCAAAGTCTTCTCTAAATACTTAGCCGCATATTTGGGCACGAAGCTAAGAATATTCAAAGCCTCTTCAACATTCTTACCCTTGATCAGCTCAACCACCCTCCTCACTTTCCTGGCTGAGCCCCTGGAAAACTTAGCCCGTGCAACTGCCTCCATTTAAAACTCCTATCTTTCTTTACTTTATTACTTAAGTGCCACGGTCCTCTCGGTTATCTTACCAGCGTGAGCTCTGAAGGTGCGCGTAGGGGCAAACTCTCCCAATTTATGGCCTACCGTATTCTCGGTCAAATAGACCGGGATAAATTTGTTTCCGTTGTGAATGGCGATGGTATGCCCGACGAATTCAGGCGTAATCGTAGACCTTCTGGACCAGGTTTTGATCACTTTCTTTTCCCCGCTTTGATTCAGAGCATTGACCTTTTTCATCAGATGCTCATCCACGAAAGGACCTTTTTTTAGAGAACGCGCCATAGATTATTTTCTCCGTTTAACTATCCATCTGTCAGAAAGTTTTCTCTTTCGGGTCTTTAGACCTTTGGTTGCTTTACCCCAGGGAGTAGTGGGATGTCTTCCACCAGAAGATTTCCCCTCTCCACCACCCATAGGATGATCCACCGGGTTCATCGCAACCCCTCTGTTCCTGGGTCTTCTCCCCAGCCATCTGGTTCTGCCAGCTTTACCAAAGGAGATATTTTCATGATCTATATTACTTAACTGCCCGATGGTGCCAAAACATTCCAGCCGTACCAGACGAATCTCTCCTGAAGGGAGTCTCAGGTGTCCATACTCGCCTTCCTTTGCCACTAACTGAGCCATGCCACCAGCAGATCTGGCTATCTGGCCTCCCTTGCCTCTTCTTAACTCCACGTTATGGATCATGGTTCCTAAGGGGACTTTAGCCAGAGGCATAGCATTTCCCGGCTTTATCTCGACCTCATCCCCAGCCATAACTGAATCTCCGACTTTAAGCTCTAAAGGAGCCAGGATATATCTTTTTTCGCCGTCCGAGTAATTCAAAAGAGCAATCCTGGTCGAACGGTTAGGGTCATACTCGATCGAGGCTACCTTAGCCGGAATATTAAGTTTATCCCTCTTGAAATCTATTATCCGGTAATACCGCTTTGAGCCACCGCCGCGGTAACGGCAGGTGATTCTCCCGTAATTATTCCTTCCGCCTTTTTTCTTTAAGGTGACAACTAAAGACTCCTCTGGCTTATCCTTGGTTATCTCCTCAAAAGTCGGAAGGGTCTTAAATCGCAACCCTGGAGTAACTGGCTTATATTTCCTTAACGGCATCTTGCAAACTCGCTTTCTTGATCCTTCTTCTATTCTTAAATAGAGACTTTAGACTGTTTCAAAAAAATCTATCTTCTCTCCCTTTTTAAAGCTGACGATCGCTTTTTTCCAGTTAGGTCTTTTACCCTCAAACCTTCCCATTCTCTTGACTTTTCCATGCACGATCATGGTGTGAACTCCCACCACGTTGACTTTGAAAAGCTCCTCGATCGCTTTCTTTATTTCCGGCTTGTTCGCCTTAAGGTCTACCTCAAAAGCATACTTATCCTCTTTGACGCGGAGATCAGTGCTTTTCTCTGTGACCAAGGGTCTTAAAATGATTTTCCTGGCTGGTTTCAACTGGAGAAAACCTCCTCTAATTTTTTAAGGCTCTCTCTGGTCAACAAAAGATATTCGCAGTTCAGGAGATCATAAGGATTAACTACCTGAGCTGGCCTAAAAGTCAAATTTTTTATGTTGCGACAGGATTTGTAAAGGTTATCCTTTCTGGCATCTCCCAGAAAAAGAATTTTGGAGCCGCTTATCCCCAATTTTTGCAGAAGGGCATAAATGGTTTTGGTCTTAGGCTGCTCCAGGGATAGCTCCTCCAGAACCTTTATCTTATCCTCGGAAGCTTTTGAAGAAAGAGCAGATTTCAGCGCCAATCTGGAGATCTTTTTGGGCAGGGTTGTTTTCCAGTTTCTCTGGAAAGGACCAAAGGTCCTGCCGCCGCCTACCCAGATGGGAGAGGTATTAGAACCAGCCCTGGCTCTGCCAGTGCCCTTCTGCCTCCAGGGCTTAGCCCCACCACCACGCACCTCTGCCCGGGTTTTCTTTTTCACTGTGCCCTGCCTCTGGTTAGAAAGGTAGATTTTGACGTATTGGTGCACGGCTTTCGGGTTGGGCTTTAACCCGAACAGCTCTGGCTTCAGCTCCAACTCTCCTGTCGATTTACCTTCGATATTATATAGATTTGCCTTGCTCATAAACTTTCAAACTTTGAATTTATCTTCTCTTTGACTTCTTCACCAGTAAGATAGCATTCTTCTTTCCTGGAACTGCTCCTCTGACTAACAACATATTCTTTTCCACATCTACTCCAACCACCTCTAAGTTGCAGACTGTGACCCTTTCATTTCCCATCCTTCCGGCCATCCTCTGTCCCTTAAAGGTGCGCGAGGGAAAAGAGCTTGAACCTACAGATCCAGGTGCTCTTAGTCTATCTGACTGCCCATGGGTTTTTGGGCCACCTCTGAATTTATGTCTCCTGACTACGCCCTGGAAACCAAGCCCTTTGGAGACTCCGGTAATATCCACCTTTTCTCCAACTGTAAAAAGATCGACTTTTATCTCCTTGCCTGGCTCAAGTTGTTTATCCGGTTTATCTGTCCGGAATTCTCTTAAGAACCTCTTAGGCTCAATCTTAGCTTTCTCAAAATGACCGATCGAGGGTTTATTAAAAAGTGTTTTTCTTTTCTGACCAAAAGCTAACTGCAGGGCATTATACCCTTCCTTTTGCGCAGTTTTTACCTGAGCTATCGGACAGGGGCCTGCCTCTATCACAGTCACCGGGATGAACTCCCCTTCTTTCCCGAAAATCTGGGTCATCCCCGCTTTTCTACCAATTATACCTTCCATCTCTACACCTTGTCCCGCCAAAGGCGGGATTAAACTTTGATCTCCACGTCCACGCCGGCTGGCAACTCCATCTTCATCAGAGCATCCACGGTTTGAGGGGTGGAATCGTATATGTCAATCAATCTTTTATGGATCCTGGTCTCAAACTGCTCTCTGGATTTTTTATCAGTGTGCGGTGATCTCAAAACCGTATAAACCGTTCTCCTTGTGGGTAAAGGCACTGGTCCTGAGATCTTAGCGCCGGTTCGGGTGACAGTTCTTACGATTTCTTGGGCTGACTTATCCAGTGAGTAATGATCGTAAGCCTTGAGCCAAATCCTGATTTTTTGTCCGTCCATTCTTAGTTCCTATCTTTCAAACAACAGTTATGTTTCGTCAATCTTCCAATTTTTTGAGCTTTTGAGCCTTTTTTCGTCCGGATAAGGCCGGATGCTACATCTCCTTTGAAACCTTGAGTTTTTTGTCGGGCAGTACCGCCTTTGGCGGGACAGCCCGACCTACCTTCTTTTTTGCCCTTGAACCATTGAACCATTGAACCTTTTTCTATTCGATTATCTCCGTAACTACTCCCGCACCTACTGTCCTCCCCCCCTCCCTTATGGCAAACCTTAACTCCTTCTCCATGGCTATGGGCGCAATTAACTCCCCTGACATGTTGACGTT
>JALHSU010000057.1 GCA_022865345.1 Candidatus Zixiibacteriota bacterium | reverse complement strand
CCTGCTTTTTTGCAAACGTATTCTTCCACCTTCGGGCTGAGATGAGCGAAATTCCCAACGGCGCCAGAGAGTTTTCCTACAGAAACAATTTTTATAGCTTTTTGCAATCTCTCAATATCCCTTTCGATCTCAGAATACCATAAGGCGAATTTGAAACCAAGACTGATCGGCTCAGCCTGAACCCCATGGGTCCTGCCGATCATCGGAGTCATTTTATATTGAAAAGCCCTCCTCTTAATAACCTTGTTCAACTCCTCTAAATCCTTGAGGATGATATTCCCGGCATCCTTCAAAATCATCGATAGAGCAGTGTCAACCACATCGTACGAGGTCATCCCCAGGTGAACGTATTTAGAATCCTCACCGATATACTCAGCTAAATTGTTCAGAAAGGCGACCACATCGTGATGAACTTTGTTTTCGATCTGGTTGATCTTCTTCACGTTGAAGTTGGCTTTCTTTCTTATACGCGGGACAGTGTTCTTAGGGATATTTCCCAATTTCGCCTGCGCTTCACAGGCTAATATCTCTACCTCGATCCACTTTCTAAACTTGTTCTCATCTGACCACAGCTCCTGCATCTGCGGTAAAGTATATCTTGCTATCATATCTTGATCCTTTCTAAATTCATCTCGTTGCCATCCTGAAACGGAGACTACGTCTGGCGTCCAGAGGACGGGCAAGCTCGTAGCCACCGTAGGATAGGAATGGCAACGCTACGATGATTTACTCTCCACCCTTCTAAAGTCCCTACCCTTTCCTGACTTTTTCCCAGTCAGCTAAGAAATTCTTAATCCCCACGTCTGTCAAGGGATGTTTTACCAGTTGCTGTAAAACTTTGAACGGCATAGTGGCGATATCCGCGCCCATTAGGGCGGCATCAACTACGTGCAGAGGATTCCGGATGCTGGCAACCAAGACCTCAGTCGGAATATCGTAATTCTGAAAAATCGTCACGATTTGCCCGACTATGTCCATCCCGATGTGGCTGGCATCGTCTAACCTCCCGACAAAAGGGCTTACAAATGAGGCACCAGCCTTGGCTGCCAAAAGTGCCTGGATCGGCGAGAATATCAATGTGCAGTTGGTCTTTATCCCTTTGTCTGAGAGCATTCTCATCGTTTTCAGCCCTTCTGTGGAAATGGGAACTTTTATCACGATGTTTTTCCCGATTTTGACCAGCTCAGCAGCTTCTTTTAGCATTCCCTCCGGGTCCAAGCTGACCACCTCTGCACTGATCGGACCATCCACCTCCTCGCAGATCTTCTTGAGCAGGCTTTTGTAATCCTCCTTTTCCTTTGAAAGCAGGGATGGGTTGGTAGTGACCCCATCCAATATTCCCCAGCTCGCCGCCTCTTTTATCTCCTCGAAATTGGCTGTATCCAAAAAAATCTTCATAAACTCTCCTTTCAATAGTTGACCTTGGCTAAATATAATCCTTTAGCTGGTGCAGTCAAGCCTGCTTTTCTGTGGTCTTTAGCTTTAAGGATATCTGCAAAATCTTTTAAACTGAGATATCCTCTTCCCACATCAATTAAAGTCCCCACCAGGCTCCTGACCATCGTATGCAGGAACCTATCCGCCTCAATTTCAAACTCCAATCTGTTTCCATCTTTTTTCCAGTCTGCCCGCATTACCTGACAGTGATTATCCGGCTTTGCAGATTTGCTCACACAGAAGGAAGTGAAATCCTGTCGACCTAAAATTACCTGAGTGGTTTTTTTTATCCTCTCAAAATTAAGAGAATACGAAACCTCCCAGACATATCTTCTCTGGAAAATATCTCTCCCTGAATAGATTTTATATCTGTAAATCCTGCTTTTAGCACCATACCTGGAGTTGAAATCTGAACCTGCCTCCTCGACTTCCTTTATAAGAATATCCTCCGGCAGAAGTGAATTCAATCCTTTATAAATAGAATTAAGATTTAGTTCAGACTCTGTTTTGAAATTTGCTACCTGCTCCAAAGCATGCACCCCGACATCAGTTCTGCCTGAGCCGGTTAGGGTTATCTTCTCCCGCAAAATTCCGGTTAATTTATCTTCTATCTCCCCCTGAACCGTTCTCAATTTTGGTTGTTTTTGCCATCCGGAGAAATCGGTGCCGTCATATTCTATTCTCAATTTTATGTTTCTGGTCATCACGACATAGATTCTGTCAAAGCGTTTCAGGTAAAACTCTGAAAAATCGATTTTGCGGGGCTTGGAACCCCACCTACGATAGTCGATACTGTCGATTTCGTAGGTCGGG
>JALHSU010000056.1 GCA_022865345.1 Candidatus Zixiibacteriota bacterium | reverse complement strand
TCCTTGTTGTCATTCTGAGGGAATGAAGTGACCGAAGAATCTATCGTTTCCAGTGAATAGATTCTTCCTCCCACCAAAGGCGGGACTCAGAATGACAATGGCCTACTCCCAGCGTCATCAGCTTTTCCGTCGGGTCAGGGGACCCGACGGCCACATAGGGTGACAGGTAGAACAGACATTCTTGTCTGTTCTTTAATGTCAGAGAGCAAAGCCTGTCCTACGGAGGCGTAGCCACAGGAATGTCCGACTTACCGACTATCGGACAGGGACCGCGCCGCAGAAACGGGATTTCGCTACGCTCAACAAGCCCTGTCCCTACATTTTTTGCTCCCTGCTACTTGCTACCTGCTCCAAGCTATTTCTTTCTTCTCTCCATCCAGTAGCCGATATTTCCTAGAATGACCAGAAGTACTATCAAAAGATGCGCCATAGATTGGGCATCCATCCCCCTTGCACCCATTCCAGGCTTCTCCAGAAGAATCTCGTATTCAGCCGCACCTTTAAGACCGCTGACCAAACCTTTAATCTGCCCTGAATTCAAAAAAGGATAAAAGCTGGTCGCCATAACCGCAGTTGTCAGAACAGCCAAATCTTTATTGTATCTTGCCACTGCATAATTAATCCAGGAAAAAGGGATGTCCCCATCAGTAACAGAAATGATCAGAGAGATGTCTTTATAATCTTTAATATTTTTGGTCAATTCTAAATCGGCAGTTGAAACTCCATAATAATCCTCAGGGAAAACCTTGTGAAAATCCTCACCCAGGGCTAAAATGGTAGCAGTAACCTGCGGTCTGAAACCTAAGAAAACGTAATCTTTCCCGTAGTTCTTGTTATATTTTGAGGCATTTTCCTTTAAGACCTTCTCACCCAAGGCAGTCCCCTCAGCTAAAAGGGAAATTCCTATTACTTTCAGGTTTCTGGAAAAGCAGTGCATCAAAATCGCATTAGCCAGAGGCTGAACTTCTGGAAAAGACGAGGCTTCAAAATCAAATGAGATCAGAACCACTGAGCTATCCTTCAAATTCTCCATCTGCCCAAAAAGATTTTTCACCTCTGGAGTCACTTTATTTGGCAAACCCAACTTGAAGATCAATGGGAAAATGACCGCAATTGCCATCAGGATAAAGATTACTTTTCGGTCAAGATCTAGTTTCATATTTGCTTTTTTATTGCTTCAGTGTTTGCCAGGTCCCCTGACCTGGCAAGTCCACCTGATTCGTGCCACTCCGTCGGGTCAGGGGGCCTGATGCCACGCAAAAGTGTCAGACAGGAATGTCTGACCTACCGGTCTTTGGTGGAACAGGCATCCTGCCTGTTCTTTATAGTAGCTGCTCGATTTATCGAGCAAATGCAAGCCCAATAAATTGGGCAACTACACTTCCTCCAACAAGGGCAGAGGAGACCGACCCTTTGCTCCCACCTTGAGGGCAAGAGGTGTTACCGATTGTTTCTTCGCTACCAGCTACCTGCTCCTGGCTCCAAGCTTTCTCATCCTTTCCCTAAATAAGTCCTCTCAATCCCTACTATTATTCTTAAAGAAGTGGCAATCGAGCCTAAGCCGATGCCTATTAAAATTCCTCTTCTTGCCGCCATAGAGGGGACATTCAAAACCCAGGTGGCTGACTCAGGAATCTTCGAGTGAAGCATTTCTCCTAATGGGACCCGTCCCAATATTACCAGAACCCCTGCTATGAGCAGAACGACCGACTGAAAATTCCTTGCCCTGAAACCGCGATAGGCAGCTGAAGCTACAAAAAAGGCTAAAAGCGAAAACATTGTCGACTGCATCGGGACCTGAAGATTATCAAAAACCCAGAGGAAGGGTGAGTCTTTCTGAATGCCTTTCCAGAAACCCAGAAATACCATAGCAGCAAGTCCGGCTAAAGCAACTAAATTGTATCCCCACTCTTTCTGTTGTTTGGAGATTTTGTCAAGATGAAGAATAAGAAAACTGAGAGCTCCAACCAGAAGCGCAAAAACAAAGATGATCTGCATCCAGTCAAGGACATTTTGATAACCCCTGGTAAACAAAGGATGAGGTATAAAAAACTGGGCTAACATAAATATGCCGAATACAAAACAGACTACAATCGGAATCTGTCTTCTCATCTTCTTATTTTCCTAAGAGATTGATTAGGTACCCGTAACCCAGGGTCGAGAGTATTCCTCCCGTGACAATAATAATGCCTATGATTAACTTCAAAAAATCCTGCCCTTTAATGCTTCCCAAAATCATAGGGTCTTTGGTCAGATACCCGCTGGCAGCAAAAAATTCCTCTCCGATCAGGGTATAATCGCAAGCAACTATAAAGAAGGAAAGCTGAATGGTTGAATCAGTCCCTGCAATCTGCAAAGCCCCGATTGAATTTCCAGTTTCCGCCAAGATGAGAGATTCCGCCTCAAAGGTCCCCAAGAAAAGATTGGTCGCAGGTTTTTCCCTGAGCATTATTCCATCCACTGCTGCCACATATCCGAACTGGCTCTGGGTCACAAAGTAGATATTCTCCGATTTGAAACTTTCAGGGTGACCCGCCTTGCTGAAGCTCTCCTTGACCACCTCCTGGGCAACAGTTGTCACCATCGGGTCGTAATTTGGAATTATCAGGGGAGTATTATATTCGGCTATCTTCTCAGCCACGCTCCCCAGGATATTCATCGAAGCCATAGTTGCCACCCGTTCCATCTTTCCCAGGCCGGAAGAAAACAGGATCGGTTTCCCCATCTCAGTAGCCCTGCCGACCGCTTCATCCATCGCCTCTAACCCGGGAATGGAGCGGATTTTCAGGCTACCTTTTTTCTTGCCGTAAATTATAAGACCGAAAACGAGGATAATGGTAATGAGTATCCCGATTAAGAGACCTGTTTTCTGCGGATCAAACCATCTGACCTCTTCTGCTGCCAAAGCTGTGCGACTCAAACTGATGAAAAAAACGAGCAGAAAAATGAGAGAGCGGATTTTCCCCTTCAGGTTCATCCTCCTTGATAAGTTCTGCAAAACAAAGTAGGAAATAAAAGTTTCTTGTCAAGGAAAAATGTTTTGGAGTGCATTGACCATGTCAATGCTGCATCCAGCCACAGGCGGGATGCACTCCATAAT
>JALHSU010000055.1 GCA_022865345.1 Candidatus Zixiibacteriota bacterium | reverse complement strand
CGTAATGGGAGCCCCGCCCTACGATGACTCCCTTTATTTGAAGGTATTCAAAGCCATAGCCGAGCTTTTCCATTCAGATACTTTTGAGGAAGAGCTTGTGTCTGCAACCTCAGAATACGAGATAATCAGGGCAATCCAGAAAATCGAGTAGGCCTTTTGGAGTACATTAACCGTGTTAATGCGGCATCCCGTCTCAGCCGGGATGCACACCGTAGTCTCACAATTAAGTCGTTGAAAATCAACAGGTTAAAGAAATATTTCAGATTAATTTCTACACTTATTCCTCTCCATTTTTTCGATTCTTTTAGAATTTACTTGATTTTTGCAAGCTTTTTGATAAATTAAAGAATCTTAAGTTAGCAAACTGTATAAAAAACTTATTTGGAGGTAAGAAATGCCCAAGAAAGTGAAAAAAGTAACAAGGAAACAAAAGCCAGCAAAGAAGGTTGCAAAGGCTCCAGTCGAATCTAAAACTGAAAAGTATATCTATTTCTTCGGAGGTGGAAAGGCAGAGGGAGGCAGAGAGCTAAGGGATCTCTTGGGGGGAAAAGGGTCAGGCTTGGCTGAGATGACCAACATCGGTATTCCGGTTCCTCCAGGTTTTACCATCACCACCCAAATGTGCAACCTGTTCTACAAAAACGACATGAAGCTCCCCAAAGAACTGCACAAGGAACTGAATGACAATATGTCAAAGCTGGAGAGAATCTATGGGGCAAAATTCGGTGATCCTTCACATCCCCTTCTTCTTTCAGTCAGATCAGGGGCAAAATTTTCCATGCCAGGAATGATGGATACCATCCTGAATCTGGGTCTAAATGACAAAACTGTACAGGGGCTTATCAAAAAGACCAGCAATGAGAGGTTTGCGTATGATTCCTATCGACGGTTTGTTCAGATGTTCGGAAACGTGGTGATGGGACTGGATAAATCTGAGTTCGAGGAGATAATCCAGAAGAAAAAAGAAGCTAAAGACATAAAGCTGGATACTTCCCTGACGGTCGAAGATTTAAAAGAGATAATCGGTAAATATAAAAATAAGATAAAACATAAAACTGGAGAAGAATTTCCCCAGGATTCTTACAAGCAGATGGAAATGGCTATTGAAGCTGTTTTCAAATCCTGGAACACGCCCAGGGCTATAACCTACCGCCGGTTGAACAACATCCCTGGAGATTTAGGAACTGCGGTCAACATCCAGGCAATGGTCTTCGGTAATATGGGAGAAAACTCCTGCACCGGAGTAGGTTTCACCCGTAACCCTTCTACTGGAGAGGATAAATTTTATGGGGAATACCTGATCAATGCTCAGGGCGAGGATGTGGTTGCCGGAGTCAGAACGCCGAAACCGATTCATCAATTAGAAAAGGAGATGCCCCAGGTTTATAAACAGCTCAAAGGAATCACCTCTAAATTGGAAAAACATTTCCGGGATATCCAGGACTTCGAGTTTACAGTTCAGGAAGGTAAGCTCTATATGCTTCAGACACGGACAGGTAAGAGAACCGCACCAGCAGCAGTCAAAATAGCTGTGGATATGGTCAAGGAGAAACTTATCACCAAAGAAGAAGCTCTGATGAGAATAGAGCCTGCCCAATTAGACCAGCTTCTGCATAGAAGGATTGACCCCAAAGCCCAGGTGAACGTCATAGCCAAAGGATTAGCTGCTTCGCCTGGTGCTGCTTCGGGCAAGGCTGTCTTCACCGCGGATGATGCCGTGAAATTAGCCCAGGCTGGCGAGAAGGTCATTTTAGTCCGGCAAGAGACCAGCCCGGATGATATTCACGGAATGGCAGCTGCTCAAGGGATATTAACTGCCAGGGGAGGAATGACCTCTCATGCTGCTGTCGTAGCCCGTGGTATGGGAAAATGCTGTGTGGCAGGGTGTGAGGAGATCAAAGTCAACGAGCAGAGAAAGGTTTTCACAGTTAGCGGAACAGTGGTCAGGGAAAGGGACATAATCTCCTTGAACGGCTCAACTGGTGAGGTCATCTTAGGTGAGGTTCCCACAATCGACCCGGAACTATCAGGTGAATTTGGCGAGTTTATGAAATGGGCAGATGTGATCAGGAGACTTAAGGTCAGAACCAATGCGGACATCCCCAGGGATGCAGTCCAGGCTATGAAATTCGGGGCAGAAGGTATAGGTTTATGCCGGACCGAGCATATGTTTTTTGCCAAAGACAGGCTCCCCATTGTGCAGGAAATGATCCTGGCAAAGACCAGGGAGGAAAGAGAGGTAGCCTTAGATAAACTTTTGCCTTTCCAGAAAAGCGACTTTAAAGGTCTATTTGAAACGATGAAAGGCCATCCGGTAACGATTCGTACTCTGGATCCTCCATTACACGAGTTTCTGCCTAACCGGGAAGAGCTGATGGTCGAGGTTGCAGTTATGAAAACCAAAGGTGAAGACGAGGAAAAACTCAAGGAGAAAGAAAGGCTTTTAGCCCGGATAGAAGAATTGCACGAATTCAACCCGATGTTAGGTCTCAGGGGATGCAGGTTGGGGATTCTCTATCCTGAGATAACCCGGATGCAGGCAAGGGCTATTTTTGAAGCCGCTTGTGAATTAGCCCGGGCAGGGAAGATAGTCGTGCCTGAGGTGATGATTCCACTGGTGGGCAACATAAACGAGTTCAGAAACCAGCGAGAGATCGTGGTGAATGTGGCTGAAGAGACCATTAAGAAATATAAGGTCAAGCTGAAATATTTAGTTGGCACAATGGTCGAGATTCCCAGAGCCTGCTTGACCGCGGACGAAATCGCTTCAGAGGCTGAGTTCTTCTCCTTCGGAACCAATGACCTGACCCAGACCGTATACGGTTTCTCCAGGGATGATTCCGGGAAATTCACCAAATATTATCTGGAGCATAAAATCCTGCCCAAAGACCCGTTTGTATCCATTGATGTCAATGGAGTAGGTCAGTTAATGGAGCTCGGCGTGAAAAAGGGAAGAGGCGCCAGACCAGATTTGAAAATCGGCATCTGCGGAGAGCATGGAGGAGACCCGGATTCAATCCTCCTGTGTCATAAATTAGGCTTAGATTATGTAAGCTGCTCACCTTTCAGAGTTCCGATCGCCCGCTTAGCCGCAGCCCAGGCGACCTTGGGAAGGATAAGCAAAGAGGTGACCGAATAATATTTTTTGTAGGGACAGAACATTGTTCTGTCCTTTTTTATACAAATATCCTTAGTAGGGGCACGGCACGCCGTG
>JALHSU010000054.1 GCA_022865345.1 Candidatus Zixiibacteriota bacterium | reverse complement strand
TTACCTGTTTCATATCTGTTCATATATTAAGCAAGTTCAGTGCCAAAATATAAAATATTAATTAAGTGATTATTTCACAATAGGTTAACCTTACTGAAGCTTAGACCTGTAGAAATTGATAATGCCAGAATGACATTATGAGGGTCAAAGTTGCAGTTCAAAAATGAAATAATGACTAAAGAACTGCGATAATGGCAGGGATGAAAATACAGACCATCTTGCCCTCAAGATAGATTTATCTTACCCATCTTACGGGCAAAAATAGATCACAGTCATTAGGTGGATTCAGGAATCTGCCAGCCTAAATAACGGTTATTCTAAGTATTAGGGTAGGTTTCTGACGTTCCTTTTCCTTCTTAATGAGACGTATAGTGAGAGTTCTTATTTCGTCTGGGAAGAGTTCGACCTACAAACTAATCAAATCTACTTTATATACTGAAGTAAGCCTTTGAGTCCTAAAACAGTAATGATTATGACGATAATAATTACAAAGAAAGTTTTTGCAGCAGTTTCTGCAAAAGTTTCTGTGAATTTTTGACTAATCCTTTCCATCGGAGAAGCTTTAAAACCTCTAGTTTTGGTTAAATCGTAATAAAATACTCTCTTAAGATTGTACGCTACAGAACCAACATCATTATAGTTTCCGATCCAATCTCTATCAGTAATTTTCTTTAGCTCTTTAATGAAATCTTCACCAAAAGTGTTTTTTATTTTATCTTCGCAGTCACTGCAGATATACTTAATTAGGACACTATTTTTTGCATCATTTACTGAATTATTAAAATCAAATAAACACCCCCTAGTGGCTACATGATGAGAAATCTTATTTTCTTTGTCCAAAAGTTCAACACATGCTCCGATTATCGTTGAAAGCAAAAATTCTACAGCTGAAGGTGGTGCGTATTTCTTCCTCCAGTCACCAATTGAAATGATTGCAAAGGGACTATCAGTTACAACATAGAATTCACCCTTCACTTTCCTCTCAATAATAGCAATTGCATACTCAGATATTGATGAGCCGCTTTGATCAAAGTTGGTATTTGGATCAGAAGTTATATTTTGGATTTCCTGACGGTAAAGTATCAGAGCTTTTTTAAACTGATCGAATATTATATTACTGTCGAAATCTACTTTACCACGAATCTCTGGTCCTTTTCTAAAAATTTCTGATGAATGAACTTCAAACTCGAATAAAGATTGTGTTTTGTTAAGCGTCAATAATAGATATTCAAAAGCTTGCCAATCAAGCTTATTGCAGCCCCAAAAATATACACCTATTTTCATCCTCATCGATTTCTTTATTGTATCCTTAAATAAATCTTATACTAATCACATAGTCTATAAGGGAGAATATAATTCTTTACATCAATAATATTAATCTATTAAAGGATGAGTTCACGTAGATCAACTATGTCCAGAGACATGTTTGACAATCTTATTGTTATCCACTCAAACATATAGATAGTCAAGCAGGCTTTGCAATGTTTAATTAATTGAGTTCTAAAACTTTAAAAAAAATTAATGTTTGCGATCCTTTGGTGGACATGGATCTTTACCATAGCTATCTTTATCTTGTATTTTACCATCTCGACCATGAATAATCAATTCAGAATGTTGATGTTGTGCAATCTTTCGCCCAGCATTTTGGGCAGCCGTTTTTGTCCGGTGTTCTGAAGTTAAACGGGAATTACCTTCACCGCGAACACCCCAGCCGTCATCTGTTTTTACTACATGTTGATTTTTGCCCATCATTAACCTCCTTTAATCCTAACTGCATTTAAAAAATAAAACTCCTAACACTATATAAACTATACCGAACACCCAAGGAATAATCATCTCAATATGTGAGAAGGGATAGTAGACCCTTTTGTTTTTTCCCTCTTCTAAAATCTTCCATTCATAGTCATAGAGTGCGATTGGTAGTTTTTTCTCTATTTCATGAATCACTCTAAATTTGCCCTTATTCAGCTGTTTGTATGAACGTAATAAGAACCAAAAAATGATGCATATAATAACTCCAACGAATGTAACAAGTGATTTAAGCCACATAATGCTTTCGAATATCTTTATCTGAAAAAGCACACCCATAAATGAAATTAAAATAGTGTTAATCGTAATGAAATAGTTATTTGCATTCTGTCTACGATCACTTATTCTATCCATGCTTTCGACATAAATCTTATATTGTGCAAATAAGTGTTTCTTATAATCCTGTCCGTATTCCTCTTCCGTCACTTTGAAAAGAGAATTTGACTCGTTCATCTTGCTCCACCTATCAACGCTTCAAGATTATCCCAAGCCCATCTATACATTTTATCGGAGCCATTTGCATTTTTGGGCTTGAGACATTTCTTATCGCTTCTACCATATAGAAGAAAATACGGAATATTTTCTTCCTGAGCTATCTTGATTTCAGCATTTACTCCAGTGGCAGAATCAGTATATTCACCGCACATAATAATCACTTGTTCAACCTTTTTTATCCGCGCTCTGACTTTCTCCTTCCAATCTCCAGAAAGTTCTTCTTTAACGGAATAGTCCGCAATATAAAATGGTGAGTTTTCGTTTTTTGCTTGCCCAATAAGCAAATCCTTGTCGTGATCATAATCAAAACTAATAAATACTTTTGTCTTGATACTCATATTAAGCCTCCAGCTATTTTCTAAAATGTTATATTCATTATTTATTTATTCATTTGCTTAAGACTTATTCTCCCTCTGAATAAGACATATCTAATCAAACAGGCAAGGGAATAATTGACCTACTACTTTTTAATTAAATCTCAAGTAAGTTTATATAAATATACCTGAAAATGCAACTAAAATTTAGTTATAATGTTAGAAAAAAAAGAAAAGGACAGAAAACTGTTCTGTCCCCACATTTTACAAAAACCTTCTAAATAAAAAGTAAAGCTGAAGCTTTACACTCCACAAATCACAACTCTATTCTTCAGCCGGAAGCACTGGCACCCTCAGCGCCTCTTCCGGTATTTGCCCGGTTAATGATTTTAAGAAAGCCACAATATCGCCAGCCTGGGCATCGGTCAGTGTTTTACCCAGTTGTAGCTGTGCCATAATCTTCAAGGCATCCTGCAAGTGGTCAACGCTCCCGTCATG
>JALHSU010000053.1 GCA_022865345.1 Candidatus Zixiibacteriota bacterium | reverse complement strand
GAACTCACCCTGAGATACGGGCTGTCAGATGAGGTGCGGGTTGAAATCCTCAAAAGCTTAGCCGAAGATTATATCCAGGCTAAAGACTGGGATAAAGGAGTATCAACCCTGAACGATGTTCTCAGATTAGACCATCACAACCTCTGGGCTAAAAGAAGACTTTTGACCTGCTATGAGGAGCTTTCTTCCTGGGAAGAGGCAATCAGGCTCAAGGAGGAGTTGAGCAGAGATAAACAGGAAAAAGAGCGGAATTACCCGGTTTTAGCTTTGTATAAGGTCTTCCAGGGAAATGAGCTTGCCTCTAAAAAAGAATATCATAAAGCGCGCCTGGCTTATAAAGAGGCTCTGAATTACGACGAGAAATGCGTTTCAGCCTACCTTTATTTAGGTGAAGCCTATATAGCAGACCGCAGACCTGAGGATGCGATAACCTACTGGAGAAAACTATTAGAGACGGTTCCGCAGGCAGGGTACCTGATTTTTGACCGGCTGGAAGAGACCCTATTTGAAATCGGAAGTTACAGCGAAATGGCAGAAATCTATGACCGGATTTTAAAAGACAATCCTAAAGATATAAAAGCAATGCAGGCACTGGCAGTGATTTCAGAGAAAAAGGGAAGGTTGGATGAGGCAAAAGATAGTTACAAAAAGATTCTGGAAATAGAGCCCAATTATTTACCCGCTCAGTTAAATCTAATTAAAATTCATCAGGAGACCGGACAGCCGGAACAAGCTAAAACTGCTTTAGAAGAGCTTTCTTTTAAACTCGGAAAAATAGGAGAATCTTTCACCTGTTCCAAGTGCGGGAATAAATCCGAAATCCCTGTATGGAAATGTCCAACCTGCAAGGAATGGAACAGCTTTAACATCTGACCTTCGAAATGAACCTCAGAAATTTCCGTTTATTTTTAAAAATAATTTTCCCGGCGCTGGTGTCCTTTTATTCCCCAGCCTACTGTCAGGTATTAAACGATGCCATAAGATACTATAACCAGGGTGATTTCAAAGATGCACAGGAGGAGTTGAAGGCTTACTTAGAATCAAATCCTTCGGATTACGAAGCTCTTTACTACGCCGGGAAATTAGAAAGTAATCCAGAAAAGTCGATTGAATATTTCAAGAAGGTCTGGGAGAGCTCCTCAAGAACAAAGAAGGAAGAGGCAGGGCTGGAGCTATGCCTTTACTATCAGACCGTGGGATTAAATGACTCAGTATTATCGCTCAGCTCAAAATTTAAAAAGATTTTTCCCAAGAGTCCCCTTTTACCACAGATGTTATGGCTGGAAAGCAGGTCATTATTCGCAAACGGCAGAACCGAGCTAGCGCTAAAGTCTCTCGACAATCTGTTGGAGCTTTATCCTGCATCCCTCTGGGCTGCCTGGGCACAACTGGGAATAGCGGAGATATATTTTTCTCAGGGTAGCTTCAACAAAAGCATAAAAGAGTATAACAAAGTCATAGATAAATATGCCGGCACTGAAACTTTTCCTTCAGCTCTAGCGGGAATGTCCCGTGCTTTTGAAGCCTCTGGCGAGAAAGACAAAGCAGTTCTATACCTGAATCTTTATAAAGAGAGATTCCCCGGAGGGATCGAGGTGGAAAGCCAGATCCAGACCGAAGAAGTCAACCCCCGGAAAGATCCGGGCATAGCGGAGAAGCTAACCGGTACAAAATATAGCGTGCAGATAGGCGTATTTGCCAATCAGGAAAATGCGGATAAGGTGATGAAGAGGTTGAAATCCAATGGGTATAATCCGGAACAAAGCTACAAGATGATACAGAATAAAAAATATTATGTGATCCAGGTCGGGGTTTTTAATTCCCTGTCAGAAGCTCAAAAACTGAGAGAGAAGCTGGAAAAGGAAGATGGTGAGGTTTACAGAATAGTGATCCAGTAATTTAATTGCAGAAAAGAATTTCCCGCCTTCGGGTTTCTTCAAAGATTAAAAATGGAAAAATTCTCCACTCCTTTAATGGAACAATACAACCGGATTAAAGGTGAGCATCCGGATGAAATCGTTTTTTTCCGGATGGGGGATTTCTACGAGATGTTCGGGGAAGATGCCAAAATTGCCTCTAAGATCCTGGGAATAGCTTTAACCTCCAGAGCACACGGCAAAATGGAAAGGGTCCCCTTAGCCGGGGTTCCTTATCATTCTGCAGAAAAATATTTAACCAAATTGTTAAAAGCCGGCAAAAAAGTAGTGGTTTGCGAACAAACCGAAGATCCGAGGAAAGCCAAAGGTCTGGTCAAAAGGGAAATCGTGGAGATAATCACCCCCGGAACGATTACTTTGGATCAAGCCCTGGATAGTCAGGAGAACAATTACCTGGCAAGCATTTTTGAGGGGAAAGAAAAGTTCGGTCTGGCATTTATTGAGCTTTCCATCGGCGAGTTTAAAATAGATGAAATCTTACCTGAGAAGCTCAAGGAGATGTTGAATACAATTGCTCCGGCTGAGATATTAATACCAGAGGAATGGGAGCAAAGCAAAAAAGAGGAATTCAGGAAAGGTTTGAACTTTCTCTTTACCTTAACGCCTGTGGAAGGATGGAAATTTTCATACGATTACGCCTTCAAACTTCTGACCGAGCATTTTAAAGTCTCCTCCTTAGAGGGATTCGGCGTGCAGGAACTGAAAAGAGGCATCTCCTCAGCCGGGGCAATCCTTTCCTATCTAAACCAGACCAAGAAAACTTTGCTTACTCATCTGAACAAAATTTCCAGAATCTCAAATCCGGAAGAGATGTTTTTAGACTTGAGTACTATTCGCAATTTAGAGCTGCTTTCCTCTTTAGGGACAAAAGATAAAGAGCACACCCTTTTTACGCTGCTCAATCAAACCAAAACCCCGATGGGTGCACGGCTTCTGAGAAGCTGGATCACCAGGCCGCTTTTGAATCCGCAGAAGATAAAAGAGCGTCAGGAAGGCGTTAAGGAATTCTATGATGACAGAATTCTATCTGACAGCATCAGTGAAAAATTAGACTCGATTTCTGATCTGGAAAGACTCTGTGGTAAGTTGGGATATGGCAAGGCTAATCCTAAAGACCTCATAGGCTTAAAGGACTCACTTAAAGTCATACCTGATATCAAAAATATTCTTCAAGTGGCTAAATCATCAATCTTAAAACAAATATCAGATACTTTTCCAGAAGTCTCAGATATAGTTAAACTAATAGTAGCCTCTATAGTAGATGACCCTCCTTTAATTTTAACTGAAGGGGGAATTATAAGAAAAGGTTTTGACCCTGAGCTGGATAACCTTAAAAAAGATGTCTCTGAAAATAAAAACTGGATTGCCCAGCTGGAGAAAAATGAAAAAGAAAGAACCGGTATTCCGTCTTTAAAGGTCGGGTTCAACCAGATCTTCGGATATTATATCGAGATCACCAGGTCTCACCTTTCTAAGGTTCCATCGGATTTCATAAGAAAACAGACTATGGTCAATGCAGAGAGGTTTGTTACTCCCGAGCTCAAGGAAAGGGAAGCAAAGATTTTAGGTGCAGAGGAGAAGATTTTTCAGATGGAATACGACCTTTTCTTAAAGATAAGAGACCAGGTTGCTGCGCGGACGAGTGGCATTCAGCTCTGCGCTGAGCTTTTAGCCAGACTGGACCTGCTTTTATCATTTTCTACTGTAGCAAGAGAAAATAATTATGTTCTTCCAGAAGTGGATAATGATGACTTGATCTGGATTGAAGAGGGGAGGCATCCGGTGATCGAGCAGATTTTAGAATACGGGGCATTTATTACGAATGATACCAGGATAGGAGAAGATGAGAGGATACATATAATCACCGGACCTAATATGGCTGGAAAATCAACTTATCTGCGTCAGGTGGGTCTGATAGTTCTTTTAGCCCAGATTGGGTCTTTTGTCCCGGCGAAAAAAGCTAAAATAGGAATAGTTGATCGAATCTTTACTAGAGTAGGGGCTATGGATAATATCGCCCTGGGGCAGAGCACTTTCTTGGTTGAGATGAATGAAACGGCTAATATACTGAATAATGCTACCTCAAAAAGCCTTATCCTTTTAGATGAGATCGGAAGAGGAACTTCAACTTTTGATGGTCTTTCCATCGCCTGGTCAGTCACTGAATATCTGCACAACAATGAAAAGCTCTGTGCCAAAACCTTGTTTGCCACTCATTATCACGAATTAACCGAGCTGGCAAAATATCTTCCCCGGCTCAGAAACTACAATGTGGCTGTTAAAGAATGGGAAGAAGAGATCATTTTCCTCAGGAAGATAATCCCCGGAGGTTGTGATGATAGTTACGGGATTCAGGTGGCTCGTTTAGCCGGCATACCAAAAGAGGTTCTGGAAAGGGCTAAGGTGATTTTAGCTGAATTAGAATCAGGAGAACATTCTTACGAAAAACTCCCGAAGCCCAAAACTGAGACTATCGCCAGAGATTTTCAGTTGAGCTTCTTCTCACCAAAGGAAAAGCTGATCCACGAAGAGTTAAAAAAAATAGAAATTGAAAAATTAACGCCTCTGGAGGCGTTGAATAAGTTAGAGGAGATGAAGAAGAAATTAAAAGAGTAGACAGTAGACAGTAGTCAGGGAAGAAAAAAGAGTGCTCGTCGGGTCCCCTGACCCGACGAGCACTTTTCTTCCCACAAGAAATTGGTTCGGGAAATCCAATTCCCGAACCAACTAGAACTAACTCAGATATGACCCAGGTTGAGGGCAACGTGGGTATACCATTTATAAAAAGAGACGCATTCAATGCGTCTCTACTTTCTTAAAGGGTAAAACTAAAGTTTTACACTCCAGAAAAATAGCTAAATTTCTGAATTTCTTGCTCCTGAGCGGATGTTATCATCCGCTCAGCTGTCCGCTGGATGATAACATCCAGGGGGAGCGATATTTTAAATAGGTAAAACTAAAGTTTTACACTCCAGAAAAAAATCTAAATTTTTCAATTTTTTTTGCCGAACTCTTGACAAGATGAAAAGTATATGTTATAATCAGACCACTTTGGTAACCTTTAACCTTTTTTGAAGGAGGTCGGGATGAGAAGGTTCAAAATCGCAGGGATGTTTGTTCTCGGGCTGCTGCTATTAGCTTCCTCGGTTGAGGCTCAGTTTTCAGGTCAGCTCTCTACTGCCCGCACCCTGCCCACCGGGAAATACGATCTGGGCGGGTATTTCGGAGTGTATGAGGACGCTTTTGCCTTCTTCGGGCAGTTCAGGGGTGGAGCGGCAGATCATCTCGATTTGGGGATGAAGTTAGGAGTGATCAGCGAGAGCGGAGGCCCGAATTTTCCGGGTGACAATACCGGCGTTCTCCTGGGCGGGGATTTAAAATATCAACTCCTGAATGCCAGAAGCAAGGACCCATTTGACCTTTCCATCGGAATAGGTCTGGAATTTTCTGCTGTTACCGATTTCAATATCTTCTCATTCGGGGCAAATTTCATTGGCTCTTACGATTTTGACCTGAGTGAGGGCAGGGTTATCTCTCCTTATGCCAGGTTGAATCTGAGAGGACAAAGAGAGCACCGGGATCTTGGCTTTCCCTGGGGTGGTGTTAGTGATACCGATTTTAAGGTTGGGCTTAATCCCGGAGCCAGCCTGAAGGTCTCAAACAATCTGCAGATAATCGGTGAGTTCCAGTTTGACGACAATTTTGGATTCATTGGGGGACTGACCTACTCCTTTTATTAATCCGAAATAAATATATTTTGAAAAAGCTCTGGTTTTTTTCAGGATACTCTTGACTGCCAGAGCTTTTTCGTTTTATTTGTCCGTAAGTCAAAGTATAAATAAAGGAGGATTCGGGTTGGACTGGATCAAAGTAATTTTATTGGGGATAGTTCAGGGGCTAACCGAGTTCCTGCCGGTCTCCAGCTCCGGGCATCTGGTCCTGGCTGAGAAGGTTTTCGATTTTCATTCAGAGCAGATCTATCTGGAGGTATTCTTGCACTTTGGTACTTTTGTAGCGGTTTTGATAATATTCAGGAAAGACCTTTACGGGATTCTAAAAGCGCTTTGGCAGAAAATACTTTTAGGAAAAGAATCCACCCATTCGGTAAATTATATCCATCTGTTTTTCTGTCTTTTGATCGGAACAATTCCAGCCGGAATCTTAGGGTTGTTTTTTAAAGACTACGTTGAACATGCTTTCACCAGCAGTCGTTTCGTATCTTTAATGCTAATCTTCACTGGTTTTTTCCTTTTCCTGACTAAATTCTCTAAAGTCAGAAAAGAGTCAGTTGGTTTTTTGGATTCACTCATAATCGGAGTAGCCCAGGGTCTGGCTTTGCTCCCTGGAATCTCCCGCTCGGGTTGGACTATCGGGACCGGGCTATTCAGAGGAGTAAAGGGAAGCAAGGCGGCAGAGTTTTCTTTTCTTCTGTCCCTGCCAGCGATCCTGGGAGCGTCCGTTTTGAAAATGAAAGAAGGTTTAAATCAAAATCTTCCTTTGGAGACTCTGGAGCTTTATTTTTTGGGAGTTTTGTTTGCTTTTATCTTCGGCTATTTATCGATTAAAGTTCTGCTTCGTATTATCAAGAAGGGTAAATTAGAGTATTTTGGATATTATTGTATCATAATCGGAATTTTGAGCCTGGTTCTATTAAAATGAAGATTGAGGTGTTTTAATCGAATGCAGGATAATAGATATAGGATACTGGTGATAAGGCTTAGTTCTCTGGGGGACATCATCCTGACCACGCCGGTTCTGGATGCCCTAAAAGAGAATTACGGAAATTCTGAAATATCTCTTCTTACCAAACAAAAATATCAGGGACTTTTTGAGTCAGATCCCAGAATTTCATCAGTCATTTATTTTGAGCCAGAGGATAAAGATAAAGGGGTTTTCGGGCTTTTTCGCTTGATAAAAAGTTTAAATCAAGAAAAATTCGACCTGATAGTTGACCTGCATTCAAATCTGAGAAGCTTTTTTATACGACTTCTGGTGAAAGCCGAAAGAAAAGTTCATCATTATAAAAAACTAATCCCTCGATTCTTAATGGTTCGTTTTAAAAGATGGGGAGTAAATCCTGTTTCGACCATTGACAACTACTTGAAAAGCTTAGGGGAGATCGGGATAAAAGCATGGAGCAGGATTCCAAGGCTTTATTCTAAAAACGAAAACAAAATCTGGGCAGAGAACTTTTTTATAGAAAATGGGCTAGGAAAAAAAGAAATTTTAATCGGAATCGCACCCGGTGCCAGATGGGAGACGAAAAGATGGGGCTTAGACAAATTCTCTTCTGTGGCTAAGAATCTCAGCCAGGATTTGCCAGTAAAGATTTTGCTGGTCGGTGATAAAGATGATCTAAAGCCAATCGAGGGAATCGAAAATTATGTAGGAAAGGAAAGAACGATTCAGGCGGTAGATTTACCTCTTGATAGGTTAATTGCCCTGGTGAAGCGGTGCGGCCTTTTCATATCTAACGATTCAGGACTTATGCATCTTGCTTCAAGTCTGGGTGTTCCGACTATCGGGATTTTTGGCCCTACCTCTCCGGGGTTGGGTTTTTCTCCGTCAGGATTAAAGGATAAGGTTTTCTGGGCAGGAGTGGATTGTTCGCCCTGCAGTCTGCATGGGGAGAAGGAGTGCGTCAAGGAATCACGATATTGTATGGATAATATAAAGCCAGAAAAGATTATTGAAGAGGCAAAAAGGGTATTAAGTGCTAATAAAGTTATTTTTCTGGACAGGGACGGAACCATCACTGAGGAAAAAGATTTTGTTTCCAAGATTGAGGAGATAAAATTTATTCCCGGTTCTAAGGAAGCTTTGAAAACGCTCCAGGGATTTGGTTATAAATTGGTCATAGTGTCGAATCAGTCCGGAATTGCGCGGGGGATAATGACTGGGGAACAGGTGGAGGAGGTAAACGACTTCATTTTGAAAGAGCTTCAGAATGAAGGAATTAAAATCGAAGGAATTTATTATTGCCCGCATCACCCGGACGAGAACTGCGATTGCCGCAAACCCAGAACTGGCTTGATAAAAAGAGCTCTGCAGGATCATCATCTGAAGCTCAAAGGTGCATGGATGATTGGGGATAAGCTAAGCGATGTACTTTTCGGGAAGAATATAAAAGGAAAATCAATTTTAGTTTTGACCGGATATGGTCAAAGCACAAAACAAAAAATCGAATCGAATGCTGATGTATATGATTGGCATAAACCTGATTACCTAGCTAAGGACCTTTTGGAGGCTGCATCTTTTATTAAATCAGAAGCTTTGACTGAATCAACTGAACCGGTGACAAATAGTCATAAAAAGTTGTAGAGACTGTCTGGAGTGCAAAGCTTCAGGTTTGCCTAAGGTAAAGCTGAAGCTTTACACTCCCGTAGCCACAAAAAGTAAAGCTAAAGCTTTACACTCCAACAGAAACTATGATTTTAAAAACCTTGATAGTAGGGGAGCTGGAAACAAACTGTTATCTCTTAGGGGATGAAAAAACCAGAGAGGGAATAGTCATCGACCCGGGTGGCGATTTTAAACTTATCGAAAAAGCTCTTAAAGAATTAAACCTGGATATAAAATATATAGTTCTGACTCATGGGCATAGTGACCACATAGGGGTCCTCTCCGAGCTGAAAAAGAAAACCGCTGCTCAGATTCTGATCCATAAAGAAGATGCGGAGATGCTTGCTAATCCGGAAAAGAACCTTTCCGTTTTTTCGTACAATCCTTTTTCTGCCCCAGGCGCAGATAGAGTTCTGAAGGATAAAGACAAAATAAGAATCGGCCAGATGGAGTTAGAGGTTTTGCATACCCCGGGACATACTGAGGGAAGCATTTCACTTTTGACTGACAAGATTATTTTCTCCGGAGATTTAATTTTCTACGGCTCAGTGGGTAGAACCGACCTTCCGGGAGGATCTAACCAGAAACTCTTTAGATCGATTGAGGATAAAATCCTGGATAAAACGGATGACACGGTGATCTATCCCGGACATGGTCCAGCCACTAGTGTGGGAGAGGAGAGGAGAAATAACCCTTTTCTCAATTTTTAAAGGTCCTGGAGTATAAACCTTTAGGTTTATAGAAAGAATTTCACTTCCTTTAAAAGGATCGGAGGTAAAGCCACAGTCTTCGCCAGGATCCTGTGGACAAGACCTTGACGGCTTTACACTCCAGAAGGTCTTGACAAAATTTCAAATTTTGAAAGGCTCGTGCCAGAATGCAGATGCTCCAGAAAGTAGAGCTTTTTGACTGCCACGTGCACCCGGATTATTCTTTAGATGCATCCGGCACAATTGATGAATATTGTCAAAAAGCCCTGCAGATCGGCTTGAAAGGAATCTGCTTTACCTCGCATTTCGATATCGATCCGGAAAGAAAAGAGATCGATGCTTTTATGAGAGTTAAAGGGAAAATCACTCCCCTTTCTCAACAAACTGTAGAAGCCTACATTGAAGAGATCGAAAATGCAAAATCCAGATATGAACCATCAGGACTAAAAATCAAAACCGGCCTGGAGGTAGATTATTCCCCGCATATCGAAAAACAATTGAGAGAAGAACTCTCAAAACTTAAGCTGGATTACGTGCTGGGAGCGGTTCACTGCCTGGAGCACATTGCCATAACCTCGTCGGAGGAGGCACACTTTTATTTTGAAAGAAAATCAGCAGAGAAGTTATGCGAAGAGTATTATGCTAATCTGCTTTCCGGCATCAAATCGGGTTTGTTCAATGCCGTTGCTCATTTGGATGGCTTCAAGAAATATGCGCTGGATTATTACGGGGGAAAGCTTTTAGAGGCAGAGAGGAAATGGATCGAACCGGTTTTGCAGGAGATTAAAAATAACCAGATAGGGATCGAGCTTAATACTGGCTGGTTCAGAAAGGGGAAGAAAAGATTTTTCCCGGATGAGGATGTTCTTAAAAAAGCCAGTGAATCAGGCGTAAAAATAGTCGCTCTGGGCTCAGATTCTCACCGGGTGGAGGAATTGGGTCTGGGCTTACAGGACGCTGTTGACTGCATAGAGAAAAATAATCTTCAGTTTGAGTTTTTTTTGACTTAATCTTCAGATTACTATTCCCACCTTGGGGGCAAGGCGGGGCAGCCAGTCAGTCTATTGTCCGACTTGATGGTAAGTCGGGTTTACCGATTACGGAGACGCATGCAATGCGTCTCTACAAATCAAACTCCGCCTTGAGAATAGGGTAGAGCTGCCGATTTCTGTTTAATTCAGAATAAATTCCAAACTTTATTTTTTCTCCACTGGGTGGGGACACCAATGGGAAGCGAGAAAGGATTTTTATCTTTTCCTTTTATTAAAAGCTGAATATATCATCTGTTTTGCCGATAATGATTATAAAACGGGAGTGCCGATGAAGAAAGAAGAATTCAGCCAGAAAAACGATTTGATTGGGAACCTGCCGATTCTTCCTCAGAGCTTATGGAATCTAGTGAAATTATACCAGAAAAAAGAACTCGATTGCAAGAAATTGAAACCTTTGTTATTTGAGGATGTCTGTTTATGCATCAAGGCATTGAGCGACATCAATTCAATTGAAGATAAGAAGCACCCCTTTGGTTCATTTGACCAGGCATTAGAATCTCTGGACCTGGAGCATCTCTTAATCAGGAGTTTAAGCTCGCCTCTTTATCATTGGAACTCAGAGGAGGCAGTCTGGCTCAACCAGTTCAACCAGAGGTCGTTAGTCACAGCTTTAGCCTGTCGGTTTATTGGAGAGGAAAAAAGTTGTCCGGATTTAGAGGAACTCCATCTCTGCGGTCTTTTGCACGATTCAGGGATACTTTTTCTCAAAACCAGTTTCCCCGAAGAATACAGTCTGGTCCTGGAAAAGAAAAATAATGGAGAGAAGCTTTCAAAAATTGAGAAAAAGCTTTTAGCTACTGACCATCTGGAGTTTGGCGAGGAGGCAATAAAAAATTGGAGTTTTCCCAAGAATCTGAAAAAGGCGATCAAATCCCACGAAGATTATATGGAGGAAGATTTAGATCCATCCGAGCAGGTGGCAAGGATAGTGAGCGTGGCGGAACAAATATCCGAGATTCTCTTTGTGGAAGCCGAGCACCAGGATATAGACGACTTATTCAGATCCTGGGAAAATAATCTCAAGCTGCCATCCGGGTTCTTCAATAGAATTCACTCCAGGCTCATGGATGAGATCAAGACCAGGGCGGTCCAGCACCAGAACGTACCCGAGGATTTGACAGAAACGGTATTGCGGGCTCACAGCATTATGTCTGGACTTTATCAGGCATGTGAGGAGAAAACCAGGGAGAAATTCAGAGGGTTAACCAGGAAAAATGAAGAGGAGAGAAAAAAAGGAGAGCTTGAATCCCTAAAGGTGATTTTAGCCACCTTCTCCCATTATATCAATAATGCCACCACCTCGATAATGGGACGGTCCCAGTTGATCGAAATCTCCATCAAGAAAGGGGAGATCAAGGACGAGAGCGGAAAGATTTCCAACTCTATGAAGATAATTCAGCAAGGGGTTGAAAATATCACCGCAGTCTTAAACGGACTCAAAAAACTAGATTCCTTCAAAACCGTGAGATATCACGAGCGTTCCAACATCATCGACCTCAGAGATAAAATAGAGATCAAGGGTTTATAATCTTCAGATAATTTTTGAAGCCCTCCCCTCAGGAGGGTTTTTTATTTTCTGTTAAAATCCAACAAAAGATGTTTTGTAGTTGCCTGATTTATTGGGCATTTTAAAGCTCGATAAATCGAGCGACTACAATCAAATCTCCTGTGACCATCGGGTCCCCTGACCCGACGGAAAAACTTATTTGATGTTACTTGCCAGGTCGGGGTACCTGGCAAGCACAGAGATGTTTTGTAGTTTTGTAGTTGCCTGATTTATCAGGCTTACATCTGCTCGATAAATCGAGTAACTACAGTCATTCCTTTAAAACTCCCATAGAGCGGTTAGAGACACTGCTTTTAAGTTTTCAAATCTTCACTGACCGATTTTGTCAGTTCAAGATTCTTTTGCGAAATAGTGTGTATACCCTATTGTGTTAAATTGAAACAGATAGTAGAGTAAGCTTCAGTTTCAGACTTACATGGAGTAAATAAAGACTGGATGTCTAAAATTCTCTCCAGGTGAAACAATCAAGTATTTTTTTCAACGTATCGAATGAAACAGTCAAATACTAAAAAGCTTAGGGGCTTTTTTTTATTTTTAAGGCCATCGGGGGTTGAGAAATATGCATTCTGTTTTAATTGTGGAAGATGAAGGTTCCTTACGAAAAGCGTTAGGCGCCTTATTGTGTAGCGCAGGTTATGAGGTAAGCGAGGTCACTGACGGAGAGGGGGCTTTTTCTATTTTACAGAAAAATAAATTTGACCTGGTCTTGACTGATCTGATGATGAAAAAAGTCTCCGGAGAAGAGATTCTAAAAAGAGTCAAACAAATCTCACCTGAGACTGAAGTTGTTGTCATAACCGGTTACGGAACGATTCAGTCTGCAGTTGAGTGTATAAAAGCCGGTGCCTTTGATTATATCAGCAAGCCCTTTAAAACCGAGGAAATACTTAAAGTCATAGAAAAAGCATTAGAGAAAAGGAAAGTCCTCAGCGGCGTAAAAGTAAAGACGGAGGAGATAAAATATTCCTTTGAAGATATCATTTATTCTTCCAGGGGGATGGACAAAATAATCGAGTTAATCAAAAAGGTGGCTCCAACTTATATCACTATCCTAATCGAAGGAGAATCGGGAACAGGAAAAGAACTTTTAGCCCGGGCAATTCACAAGAACAGCTTATGCAAAGACGGGCCTTTTGTCACTGTAAATTGCAGCAGTCTGGCTGAAACCCTTTTGGAAAGCGAGTTATTTGGATATGTCAAGGGAGCATTCACTGGAGCTTTAACTGACAAGAAAGGGCTTTTCGAGATAGCAGACTGCGGCACGATTTTCTTAGATGAGATCGGTGATACCAGTCTTGCTTTGCAGATGAGATTTTTGAGAGCGATACAGGAGAAGGAAATAAGAAAAGTGGGAGGAGAGGAATTCACCAAAATAGACATAAGATTGATAGCGGCTACCAACAAGAGTTTGGTGACCCTGGTCAAGGAAGGTAAATTCAGGGAAGACCTTTATTATCGCATAAATGTTATGCCGATATATATCCCTCCATTAAGAGAGCGTAAGGAAGATATAATCCCCCTGGCTAATTATTTCGTGAAAGTATATGCTCAAAGGTATCAGAAAGAGGTAAAGGGGATAGATAACGAAATGATTAAAGAGCTTGAAAATTACTCCTGGCCAGGGAACATAATGGAACTGGAACATACCATCGAGCGGGGAGTCGCTTTATCTTCCTCAGATCTGGACAAGACCTCTTTACTTTTTCTGCCAGAAGACGAAAAGCTCTGGCTACCTGAAGCCGATCTGGATAACAGCTCAACCCTTAAGGAAAATGAAAAAGCTCTGATCATAAACATTTTAAAAAAGAACAAATGGAACTATACAAAATCCGCAGAAGAGTTGGGAATCAGCCGAACAACTTTGTGGAGAAGGATGAAAGAATACGGGCTAAGAGAAGATTCTTAGTTTCATTTTGCTGTTTCATTTTGAAGTGTAATATTTCAGCTTGAAACAACAGGACAAAATAAATCACGTTTCCGTCCTACCTAACTTGTTGAAGATCAATCAAGTAAAACCTCATCTTTAGTTATTAGAATCTGGCACTCTGTTTGCGTTCTTATTTTCAATGCTTTTTTATATTGGGCTGACCGATCCTGACATAAGACAGTCAGCGTTATTATTTAGCATCGTCACCTAACTTGCGGGGAGGGACATAGGATGTCCAAATTTGCCAGGCTCCTCCAGGTTTTAAATCTGCTCAAGAGCAGACAGGGGATTTCAGCTAAGGAACTGGCTTTAGAGTGCCAGGTATCCAGAAGAACCATTTTCCGGGATATTCTCTCCCTTAGCTCGGCTGAGATACCGGTCTATTATGAAAAAGGGTATCGACTCCTTCCGGGAACTTTCCTGCCTACCTTAAATTTTGATTTAGACGAATACTTGACTTTAAAAAGCATTTTGTCGGCAGATCTGTTTAATAGTAGAAATTTTATTAGCAAAACCTCAAAAAGCATCCTCTCAAAAATCGAAATCAATCTGAATTCCGAATTAAAAGAGAAACTGAAGGAGATTTATCCTCCTTTCTCGTTTTCTTTCAATCTGAATAACGGAGATAAAAATCAAACTCTGATATTTAAGATTTTGAAGCAAGCTATTCTGGAAAAGAAGAGTGTAATTTTAGATTACGGTATTAAAGAGGTGTTCAGAGCAAATTTTGAAGTTGATCCATTCATTATAGTATTTAGAGGCAGGAAATGGTATGTGGTTGGAAAGGGTAAAAATCATAATAAATATTTCCCTTTCGGTCTGGATTATGTCGAAAAGGTAACTTTGACGAAGGATGATTTTATTCTGCCAAAAGATTTTTCTTTAGATGGTTTTTTCCAGCATAGCTGGGAGGTGTGTCAGGCTGAGATAGTTCAGGTAGAATTGAAAGTGTCAAAAGAGAATAAATATATTGTGGAGAATATCTCACCTTTTGCTGAAAATATATCAAAACTCAAGGATGGCTCGACTTTCTATAGATTGAAAGTAAGAGGAGTAAATGAGCTTGCCAGATGGCTTTTGTGTTTTCCGGGGATGATACAGGTTAAAAGCCCCAGGGAGTTGAAAGAGAGGCTGGACAGGCTAATGGAAATTCAGTTAAAAGTCAGCCAGCAGTGGATCAAAGCAGGGAAATGGATTCCAGCTTGTCCTCAATTCAAGAAGAATCAAAGATTGTGTAATGATTTCTGCCTTGACCCGGTGGTTTAAAAAAAATTAAATCTTATGACAGGTTCTGACATACAGGGTTTCGATAAGCCAGACAGGGAAATTAATAGGGGGTACTGCATGAAACAAAACCGCGATTTAGTTCTACGGTTATTATCAGGCAAATTATTCTCCAAATCCGGATCCACCGGAGAAAAAGAGAAAAGAGAAATTGCCATCAGGGCCATCCAGAAATTGATGGCCACCATCTCTTATTATATAGTCGATCCTCTAACTGTGGTTCAAGTAAAAGCTGAGCTTTTAGAAGAATCTCTAAAAAAGAAAGATTTAAAGGGAGAGGAGATAGAAAGTTTCATATCTTTATGTAAAGAGCAGTTCCGCAAGATAAATCTGATTTTGAACGCCTTAAGTTCTCTTTCCGAGCTTAG
>JALHSU010000052.1 GCA_022865345.1 Candidatus Zixiibacteriota bacterium | reverse complement strand
TTATGAGCTGGCAATAAGCTTTCCCCAGGCGGCATTAGGAACTGAAGTTGAGGCTCCTACTTTAGAGGGTAAAGTGAATTTGAAGATACCTGCCGGGACTCAGTCTGGCAAGCTTTTCCGGCTAAGGGGCAAAGGGATTCCGCATCTTCATTCCTATGGCAAAGGAGACCAGATTGTCAGAGTTATGGTCTGGATACCTTCTTCTCTTTCCTCAGAGGAAAAAAGATTACTAAAGGAGCTTGCTGAAAAATCCGGAATCAAACCTCCAAAAGGGGATAAGGATTTTTTTGAGAGGTTGAGGAATACGCAGGGATTTTAAGAACTGAAGGAATTCATGAGAACGGTTTGGTTACATAAAGATCATAAAAAGATAAAATCTCACCATAGAGCAGAACCGTTCCTAAAATGGGCTGGTGGAAAAGGGCAACTTTTAAAGCAATACGAGTCGTTCTTTCCTTTACAGTTTAATAATTATATTGAGCCTTTTGTAGGTGGAGGAGCCGTCTTTTTCCATTTATATAACACTGGAAGACTAAGGAGAGATAGGAAAATAACATTAATTGATTCAAATGAAGAACTCATAAACTGTTATTCAGCTATTAAGGAGGATGTGAATAGATTAATCAGGACATTAAAAAGCTCTAAATATATAAATGATAAAGACGCATATTATAAGATAAGAAATGACAGACCAAGGGGCAAATTTGAAAGAGCTGCAAGAACTATTTACTTAAATAAGACTTGCTTCAACGGATTATATAGGGTAAATAGTCAAGGGAAATTTAATGTCCCTTTCGGTAGGCATGTAAAACCACTAATATGTGACTCTGAAGATTTACTTGCAGTGAATGAAGCTTTGAGCAACGCCGAAATTATACAAGATGATTTTGAAAGATGCTTGAAGTTGGCAAAAGAAGAAGATTTTGTCTATTTTGACCCACCTTATGAACCCTTAAGTAGAACTTCCAGTTTTACTGGCTACACTAGGTCTTCTTCTAATAAGGATGACCAAGAAAGACTATATGAGGTTTTTTGCACCTTGCACAGACGCGGGTGCAAAGTGATGGTGAGTAATTCATACACTCCTCTTATACAAAGGCTCTATAAAAGTTTTAGAAACGAAGTTGCATTGGCAAAAAGAGCAATCAATTGTAAACCTTCACTTAGAGGTGCGATAAGTGAATTAGTGATATTAAATTATCAATAAAACCGGTCTACTACAATGTGAAACCGTAGAGGTCAGATCTCACGAGGTCAATTAAGCAAGAGAGGTAGAAATGGAGAAGGCTGAAGCTATAGCTAGAATTAATGCAATTAATGCATCCCGTAATCCATTACTTAAGGATGTCGGAAATTTAATGCTTGATTTGGACTTAGAATTGATTGCCTGTTGTGAAGAAATTAGAAGGGATGGAGACTTGATAGGTGAAATAGACCTTCTTTTTAAGATCCAGGAGGCAGAGAAGGCTCTGCTTATTGAGGTGTCGACTCGAAGCACAAATATCTCGGAAAAAATAAGCAATTTTTTCTCGAAATGGGGATGTGAAGACAATGAAACCTTAGTGAGAAATAGGTTTACCATAGGACAGACAGTCGAAGTTATTAGGATTTTTTTCGAGTTGTCAGGGAGTAAGGAGGTTTCTGCTTCGGTGTCACACTTCACTAACCAGCGTGGCAACCATATTTTTCTTCAGTACGATTTGAAGTACTTCACGGATGCCTTTGGTAAAATTGGGAAGTGGTCCAAAAACGATCTATTCAGTTTTCTAAAAATAAAACCGCGTGAGGAAAGAACCATCGCGAAAGACGGTATTCAATTCTATCTCGGTAACATCTGTGCTTATGCATATATTGACCGGGTCGATCAATTATTAAGATATTGTTATATTTTCAGAAGAATTAAAGATGACAAAGGCTATCAAAGGGTACTGGAGAAGGGCAGGATAAGTAATATTGCCCTAAAAATCCAATCTAGCAATTTCTTGGCTTTTCCTAGTGCAATTCTTATTAGTTGTCCCGACGCTATTCATCTTTGTGACACTCCTAAGGTGCAAGCTGATTGTCCTGGACTAGTGAAAGTAAGAATTCCTGATTATTTTTGCGCCTGTAGAGTAATAGATGGTCAACATAGGCTTCTGGGTTTCTCCAATTTAGTTAAAAGCATTCAGGAAAACCATTTCCTTCCTGTTATAGCTTTAGAAAACATTGGGCAATTAGATGAGATGAAAACCTTCATAGACATAAATTCTACTCAGAAGAAGATAGATAGAAATCTCATCTTGGTATTAGAGGCTGATTTTGACTGGGAGAAAGCAGTTAATAAAAAGGAATATTTTGAAAAAGTTGCCGTAAGTGTTATAAAGAAGTTAAATGAGAATTCTTCGTTAAGAAACAAAATCTATATTCCCGACGCCTTGGCCAAGAGAAAAGGTAAAATTACGTTGGCCACTCTTGTTTCTGCTGTCCTAGGAAATAACTTTATCGGTGGAAGAAAGCACATATTTCAGGAAAATGATGAGGACGAGAAAACCCCATTTGAGGAAATCAAGAATATTTTTTCGTTGCTGCGAAAGCATATTCCGAATTACTCGACCGATGTTGGGTCTTTCTTCCTAAGCAACAAAGGGCTAAGGATACTGTTTAGAATGATTCAAATATATGAAAGAAATAGACTAAAATCTAATATTGATTTTAATCGGGAATCACTTATTGCGGATTTAAGGCGGATAGTCAATGATGAACTTGTTAAAAAATTGGAGGACTACTACGGAGAGGGCGGTGCCTCCAATGCAGTAATGGAGATGTTCAGCTTACTTAAGAAAGCGAAGAGGAAGAAATATAAGAATTTTGAGACTGATTTAAAAAATATATAAAAATCACCCTGTGAATTAGCCGTCTTCATAGTAAGTATAGTAAAATAAATTGTTTGAAAGCGAAACCTTGCCTAGTTTAGGATTCAACAAACGAGTTTTGTATATATTATCTGCTCGTAGGCAGACGTTATCATCCGCCTATTTCTCTGCTGGATGATAAGATCCAGCGTGAGCAGAGGAGATACTTCGCTAACGCTCAGTATGACAAAGAGAAACAGTCATTCTGATCCCGCCTTTTGGCGGGAGAAGAATCTTGCTTTTAATCTTCAGCAATAGAATATGAACAACAAATTCCACATAATCACCTTCGGCTGTCAGATGAATGTTTATGATTCTGAGGTCTTGAAGGGTATCCTCTCACAAAAAGGATATTCTGCAGTCAGCAAACCAGAAGACGCCAGTCTGATAATTGTCAATACCTGCTCGGTGAGGGAACATGCCGAGGTCAGAGCAATTGGCAGATTAAATGAGCTTTCCAGATATAAGCTGGAAAACCCTGAAATCAAATTGGCTGTTATCGGGTGTATGGCTCAGAGGTTAGGAGAGAGATTCCTGAAAGAAGTTCCGGCTCTGGACTTGGTTTTGGGGACTGAGGAGCTATTCAAGCTTCCGGATTATCTGGAGAAAAAAGGGAAAAGTCCAACTGTGGCTTTGTCT
>JALHSU010000051.1 GCA_022865345.1 Candidatus Zixiibacteriota bacterium | reverse complement strand
GTCAGGGGGATGGGACCAGCAGTGGCTGAGTTAGAGATAGATGAAAGACCGAATGAATCCTTCCTTTTCTTTGCCGCAGATAAAACTGATCCGGGTGCTTATAATCTGCCGCTTTATTTGAGCTTTGCTGACCCGATGCATAATGCTGGGCTTTTGCTTTCTCCCGGCATGAGCAAAGGATTTAAGTTCACCATTATGGACGTCGAGTATGTTGATGCGGACAGGGTGATCGAGCTTTCAGCACCTGAAAATCTTTACGATATAGCCGCGCTCCTGAGAGACAATCAGAGATTTGTGATTGAATCTATACATTGCAGAAATAGCGGCGAACAGTCAGTTGCAGCAAGCACCACCAGACTACATAACATTGCAGGCAAATATACCGGTAAGGACGATCCGGTTTGCCTGGTCAGAGTCCAGGGAAGCTTTCCAGCTACCGGTGAGGTGCTTTCGCCGTATGGTATAGGTCACTATGTAGCCGGATTTATGCGAGGCAGTCATACAGGTCCTTTAATGCCGGTAAGAGCTAATTCCCCGATTTCATTCTTTGACGGTCCTCCGGTCGTATCTGCTCAAGCCTTTTCTATGAGAGAAGGTGTGCTAACCGAGCCGGCAGATGCTTTTGACCAGCCTTTCTGGGATTATATCCGGAATATGGTCTCGCAGAAGGCTATTGAAATGAGACGCCAGGGTTTTTCCGGCTGTGCCATGCTTCCATATTCAGAATTAGAATATGGAGGGATAGTAGAGAAGCTTAAAGAGCTGGATAAAAAATTCATAGTGAGGCGGTAAGAGTTCGAAACCTGCAGGGCTGGGAGCCCTGCCTACGATTCTGACCCACCGACTTTCGTAGGACGGGCACCCTTGCCCGTCAATGCGGTAGCGAGGCATTGCCCTCAAGGCGGGATATATTAGAACTTGAATAATACCATTGTGGTCGTCGGGTCCCCTGACCCGACGAAAAACTTACCAGGTCAGGGGACCTGGCAAGCACTGATAGGCAACGTGGGGATACCGATTTGGAGTGTAAACCTTTAGGTTTACCAAAGGATTAAAGTTAAGCTAAAGCTTTACACTCCAGTATTTGCTAAAATTATACTTGACACTAATCCTTATAAGTTATATATAGATAGCGACTAAGCGGGTGTAATTCAGCGGTAGAATGCAAGCTTCCCAAGCTTGACGTCGAGGGTTCAACTCCCTTCGCCCGCTTTTTTTATTTGTTTTTTTGTATTTGGAGCAGGTGAAGAAGTGAAAATAAAATCAGTTGAAAAAGGAAGTCTGGCGGACAAATATTTGATTCTGCCTGGAGATGAGATCTTGGAGATTAACAAATCTCCGATAAAGGACTTTATCGATTACAAATTCCAATCCAGTGATGAGAAGCTCGATCTGAGGATTAAAGACAAATCAGGCAGGATAAGGGGAGTCCGAATAGTCAAAAAACCAGACCAGGACCTGGGCATAACTTTTGAAGAGAAAAAATACAGGGGTTGTGGCAATAAATGCATCTTCTGCTTTGTGCACCAGCTACCAAAGGGCTTGAGGAAGCCGCTCTATTTTAAAGATGAAGATTATCGTCTCTCATTCCTGCATGGCAATTTCATCACCCTAACAAATCTATCTGAGCAGGACATTCAGAGAATAATAAAACAACGGTTAAGTCCCTTATATGTATCCGTGCATACGACAGATGAGTCGCTCAGGAAAAAAATACTGGGCAATCCAAAAGCACCCGACATTCTACCTTCAATTCGCAGATTGACTGAGAACAGAATCGAGTTGCATACCCAGATTGTCATTTGTCCAGAAGTCAATGACGGACATTATCTGGAAAAGACAGTTTACGATCTTTCTTTATTTTATCCCTGGGCAAAATCATTAGCCATAGTGCCGGTTGGTCTAACCAGGTTCAGAAAGGGACTGCCAAGATTAAAAACGGCTGATAAAGAATATCCAAGAAAGCTCATAAAGTCAGTGGAACGCTGGCAGGCTTATTTCAGGAGAAAATACAAATCAAATTTTGTCTATGCGGCGGATGAGTTTTATCTTTTAGCTGGACTTGACATCCCCCCGAAAAAATATTATGATGAATTCTATCAAGTCGAGAATGGTGTGGGGATGGTGAGGGAATTTTTAGACAAGTTTAAAAGGAAACAGAAATTACTGCCTCGAAGCCTAAAGCCCAAATCCAGCTTGACTCTGGTAACGGGCATACTGGCAAATAAGTTTTTGAGAGGTCATGTCCTTAACAGGCTGAAACAGATTAAAAACCTTGAGATCAATTTGATTCCCGTGAAAAACAATTTCTTAGGAAAGAGCGTTACGGTTACTGGCCTGTTGACTGGTAAAGATATACTTCATACCTTAAGAAAATCAGAATATGGAGATTTGGTAATGTTACCACCCAACTGCTTGAATTCAGATGGAGTTTTTTTAGATGATTTAAAACCTTCATACCTGGAAGAAAAATTAGGGGTAAATGTTGTTTCAGGTTCTTATGATTTGATAAAATCTTTGCTCTATGTATTATCAGAGAGAAACTCTGGAGTGTAAACCTTTCCTACGGATCCGTCATGCGGATAGGTTTATCTCAAGAATTGTAGTCGCTCGATTTATCGAGCTCCATAATGCCCAATAAATTGGGCAACTACAAAATATAAAGACACCATGTCATTACCCATAGTTGCCATAATCGGTCGTCCAAATGTGGGGAAATCCACTCTGTTTAATCGACTGTTGAAAAAAAGACTCGCAGTAGTGGATGATCGCCCCGGCGTTACTAGAGACAGAAATTACTCTCTCTGTACCTGGAACGGCAAGAGTTTCTATCTGGTTGATACCGGAGGACTGTTGCCCTCGACCAGGAATGAGCTGGAAAGGCAGGTAAAAGCCCAAGCTGAAAGCGCTATCGAGGAAGCAGACTTCATTCTATTCCTGATTGACAACAAAGTCGGAGCCCAGGATGTAGACTTTGAAATCGCAAAAAAACTCAAAAGAATCGACAAAAAGGTTTTCCTGGTGGCTAACAAAGTGGATAATGAAAAGGAAGAATTGGAGACCTATTCTCTGAAAAGACTGGGCTTGGGTGTTCCTTATCTAGTATCAGCAACCAGCGGCAGGAATGCCACTGAGCTTTTAGACGATATAGCTAAGCTGATCCCAGAGACTATACAAGCGGAGGAAGAAGAGGGGATTAAAGTGGCGATTATCGGCAGGCCTAATGTTGGCAAATCCACTTTCATTAATACCCTTTTAGGCGAGGAGAAGTTAGTCGTAAGTGAAATGCCTGGAACAACCAGAGATTCAATCGATACCAGGCTCAAAATTAAAGACGATGATTTTATCTTCATTGATACTGCCGGATTGAGAAAAAGATCCAAGATCATAGATGATTTGGAATATCATACCTCACTGAGGAGCTTGAGGTCTATCCAGAGAGCAGATGTCTGTCTGCTTCTGACAGAGGCTCAAGAAGGGATGGTTAATCAGGATTTAAAAATTGCCCAGGAAACAGTAGAGATGTGGAAAGGGCTGGTAATCGGAGTAAACAAATGGGACCTGATTGTAAAAGAAACCAAGACCGCTGACCGGTATTCCAAATGGATAAAGTCTTATGCTCCTTTCCTGGATTTTGTCCCGGTGATCTACATCTCCTCCAAAACCGGGCAGAGAGTAGATAAAACGATAGAGCTTGTCAAAGAAGTATTTCTGGAAAGGAAGAAAAGGATAGAGACCAGCGAGCTGAACCAAAAATTGGAGATGGAGATAAAAAGGCAACCTCCTCCTTCAGTCAAGGGAAAACATGTAAAGCTATACTACTGTACCCAGATCGATATAGAACCCCCGACCTTTGTCTTTTTCTGCAACTATCCGGAGCATTTAAAAAAACCGTATTTAAGATTTTTGCAGAACAAAATCAGAGAGCATTTCGGTTTCAAGGGATGCCCCATAAAGATAAAAGTAAACAAAAGAGAATAAAAAGGAAATGGAGTGTAAACCTTTAGGTTTACCTTGCAAATTGTAGTTGCTCGATTTATCGAGCTATATAATGCCCAATAAATTGGGCAGGTACAGAATACAAATTCAACCTTCCTTGTGCTTGCCAGGTCCCCCGACCTGGCAAGACAGAACATCAGAACTTCTCCGTTAGGTCAGGGGACCTGACGGACACGGGGATAGAACAAAAAAGAATAAAAGATGTAGCGGAAACCTTCAGGTTTCCCTAAGTTTTCTTAAATATGCCCCAGTTCCTTTCGGAAAAGATTAAGGTGACAATTGACAAGGCTAAAAGAGCACCGGTCTTATTCATCTGGAATAAGAAGGAATACAAAATAAACGAGATAATAGCCGCCTGGTACGACTGGGGATTTTCTGAGGGCGCACCTAAAGCCCGAACCTGGAGGCTAAGACATCACCGTAATTATTACAGAGTCCAGACCAGTGAGGACGAAGTTTTCGAGATTTATCTTGACAGGAAAAGCAAAAAAGCCGATAAAGGCTTTACGGCTCGTAGAGAAGAAGGAGAATGGTTTCTATATCAGAAGATAAAATAAACGTTTTTGTAGGGGCACGGCGTGCCGTGCCCTCGTTATTTTTTTTACAAGAGAAATTGAAATGCTCTCACTTATTGTTATAATTGTTTTTTCCTATCTTCTCGGCTCAATCCCTTTCGGAATAATCGTCTCCAAATTCTGGAAAGGAATCGACATTCGCGAGCACGGCTCCAAAAATCCAGGTGCTACCAATGTCTATCGAGTTGTAGGTCCAATTCCTGCTCTGATAGTTTTGATTTTAGATATAGGCAAGGGACTGGTTGCTACGCTTTGGCTGGGTCGAATATCTATTGGCCAGCCGTTTCTTAATCCGGTCAGCCTGATGATACTGGCAGGCATAGCAGTAATC
>JALHSU010000050.1 GCA_022865345.1 Candidatus Zixiibacteriota bacterium | reverse complement strand
AGAATATACCGGGAGTAGAAGATATAGGCTAAAGCCAAGCTGTGCCTAAGGTCCGGATAGTTTTTCCCCTCGACTATCTCCTGGGAGAGCTGGAGCAGGTAATCTTCCACCTCTTTTTTCTCCACGACTTTGGGATCATACTTGAAACGCAAACTGAAATAATCGCAAAGAGATTTTATCTCTAGACTTGACCCCTCGGTTAAAAGACTTTTCAGAAGCATATAGATCCGGGATAAATCCTCCCAGGTAAAAGCCTTCTGCAGAAGCTCTTCCATGCGCAGGTCCTTTTTGAAGCCGAACTGATAGGCTTTCTTGAAATTGTCTAAAGCTTCCTTCAGAATGGTCTCAGAGATTATGTCGCCCTCCACTCTCCCCCGTTCCAGGCAGCTGAAACCTAAGTTGAGATAAACCTCCTGGTATCTGGGGTTCAGTTTCAGAGCTTCCTGGAACTCCTTTTCTGCCTCCAGGTAGCTTTTCTTCTCCAAGAAAGCGGTTCCCAGGTTATGGCGATAATCTGCAAAGTCGGAATCGATCTTCAGTGCGGTTTGAAAATTCTTGATGCTTTCATCGATCATCCCCAATTTCAGATAGACAATCCCCAGGTGGTTATAGACTGGCGAATAATTAGGAGTTTTGACTAAGGCCAGTAAAAACTCCTCTTTTGCCTCCTCTAAAAGCTCCCGGCCTAAAAAAACCAGTCCCAGGCTGTGATGAGCCGGCCCGTCCCCGTTGAGCTTTAATTTTTGTGAAAGCTCGAACAGGGAAATGAGCAGGGCATATTCTTCTCTATGGTAATAGGCGATCTTCTCTTTTATCTTTTCTATCTCTTCCCGCTCAGTCAATTTTTCAATTTGACCGTCTCTTATGCGGATCGATCTGGAGGAAACCAGTCTGCGGTTCTTGAAAAGCCTTACTGATACCCGGTTGAGCAGAGCATCATACTCAGTCTCTACCGCATAGGAATTCCCCCGGTATCCTATTTTTTCCTTGTGTTTGGGAAGTCTCAGCTCGTCCATCTGCAAAATAGACACTTATAGAACAGTTGACTTTTAGCCTCCTTTTATGCAAAAAGGGGGCTTTCTCACCATTTTAATTATCGGCTAAGTTGATGGAATTATAAAGGCTTAAAGGTGGAATTCTTGCGGGTTTGAAGCCTGTTCCGGGTTAAATTTAATGCTTCTAAGGATAAGAAATCACGTAGCCGAGCCTTTAGGGCTTGGTCCACAGAGGTCTAAAACCTCTGCTACGCGACTGCATTGACATGGTCAACGCACTACAAAGAAAAAGTGGTGGCGTTGCCACTCCTGTCCTACCCTACGGGGGCTTGCTCCGGATCCGTTTCCAGGATGGCAGCGGAGGAACTTAAATTATGTGAGAGATGTAATCAAGGATTGTTGGAACGGAGTTTAAGAAGATAGCCTCTTACTTTTTCTTTTTGAGATTCATCTGTGCTATATTTTAAAAACAACTCGAACTCTTCTATTACTTTTTCTTTTAATCCCTTTCGAGAGTAAACCAAGGCAAGATAATAATAGGCTGAAGCATAATCTGGTTTTAACCTCAGAACCTGGTTAAATTCACCCAGTGCTTCATCCAGGGAATCGCTCTCCAGGTAGATCTGGCCTAAGCCAAAATGAGCTGAATAAAACTCAGGGTCTATATTAATCGCTTTTTTATAAGACTTTACTGCTTTTTCAGTTTCTGCTAACCTGGAATAAATATAGGCAATATTGGAATAAACATCAGGGACTGTTTCGCCAAGTTTCTCAGCCTTCTTAAACTCTGCTAAGGCTTCCTCCAATCTTCCTTTGTTAAGAAAAGTATAGCCTAAATTTACATGAACGGCTGAATTATAGGGATTTAAACGAGCAACCTTTTGAAACTCATCTAAAGCCAGATCCATCTTCCCTTGTCTTTGATAGATTAAGCCTAAAGTATTATAAGCACCAAGGAAGCCTGGGTTTATTTCTATTGCTTTTTTTAGTAGTTCCGTAGCCTTATCATAATTACCTATGTCCATATAAGTTTTAGCTGCACGATTTAATGAGTCCTCAGGAAATAATTTAAAGATTTCAGCTTTGCTCTCGTCAACTTCTGTAAATCTTTTGTGTTGAAAGTAATAAATGGATAAAGTAACTCTTCCAGAGAGACTTTTTTTTAAGTCTAAATCCAGAAGATTTCTACATCGATCGATTCCTTTTTCAGTATTTGTATTAAGCATAAACCATGGCAGGGTAGAGAGAAAAGCTGTGAAGATTAAAACCATAGCGGGATATCTTTTAGATTGAACGAGATTCATAAACCAGTAAACTCCTAACAGGGTGTAGCCTAATGCTACAGTGGAGAGCAAGTCCCAATCCCTGCCCGCCCCTAATTTGGGGTCTATAATAAAATGATATGAGATCTGCGCTAAAAAGACGATAAGGAGAAAATAAATTATAGGGTTTTTGCATCTCAGTCTATCTTTAAAAACTATTACCAAGCTGACGAGCAGTATAATCCCTACTGGAGATAGAAGCAGATGCTGATTTAGAATATCTAAGAGGTGAGGAACAGAGAGAAGAGTATAATCAGGTGCGTAGGCTCTTCCCTTAAAGAGAGGCACGAAAATCTCAGATAAAGCTGGATTGAGACTCGAAACGTAAAAGATTGACAGGCCAAAAAGAAATGCCAGAACCAAAAGATAAGGAATGGCCTTTCTTATTCTGACAACGAGTTCCCCTTTTTTCCTTTTCAAGGCAAGAAGAAAGAAAAGTGATGGGAAAAAATAGCCGGAAGAGAAATGCAAACCAGTAGCTAATACACAAAGAAAAATAGGCAAGTAGATCTTAGTCCTGCCTTGAATGTACCTCAAAGAGAAGTAAAGATATGCTAAGAGGCTAACATATACTAATGTATAATTCTCTGCATAGCCCAAGAAGAGTTCAGTTGCTCCACCAAGAATGAATATTGAAAAGATGAATAGCCTATCGAACCTATCTTCTGAGAGGGCTTTTGTCAGGAAAAATAAGATGAAAACAAAGACCCCACCTCCGAAAATGCTTAAGCCAACATATATCGACTCAGCTGAAGGTGCAAAAAAGAGTTGCAGGAATTTGTACAGATACAGATGAATGTAAATCTCTAAGACCTCAAAGCCAGTTCGCAAGTATTGCTCAGATTCTAAATGCGAGATTAATGCATACCCGTCTCCCAGGAAATGCGTCCTTGTTCTCAAGAGCCAGAAGAAGAACATAGAAATCACAGCTAAAAGCGAAGCGATGAGAACTTCTCTCTTGGGGACAATCCTCTGAAAAAAAGAGAGGATTTGTTCAAGCAGTTTGTAAACTCTTGAGTTCACTCAGGGCACGAGGGTCAAAAGTCCTGGTATTGTGAAAACAAGCCTCACCCACAAGGGGAAATAAGCTAAATGGTTTATCCCCCAGAGCCGGCTTTTGGGGAAAAGGGAGGAGATAAAATGGGCTGAGATCAAAAGCCCGCAGAGGAAAGCTATAAGAAAGTTAAATTTTGATGTGGAGTAAGGAACTGAGCTTGTTTCGGCTGGTTTT
>JALHSU010000049.1 GCA_022865345.1 Candidatus Zixiibacteriota bacterium | reverse complement strand
TCTTAAACTTGTAGACTCCTAAACCTTGAGTTAGGTGTTGTGGGGTTGAGTGGTCTCCAAACTCCAAACAAACAAACTCCAAACTGTATTTCCCGGAGAGGTGGCCGAGATGGCTGAAGGCAGCTGCCTGCTAAGCAGTTGAACGGGTAAAACCGTTCCCCGGGTTCGAATCCCGGCCTCTCCGCCATTGATTAGGTTCATGTCCTTTTGACAGAATGTCGAAGGGCTTTTTATATGTGGGATAAAGAGTTTCCCCCTTTAACTCGCAGTTCGATAGCACCGATTTCAGTAATTTCCTCTTGTCCTCGGGTTCTGCCCTAAGGTAAAGAGATTCAGCATGATAAGATAGTTCGATAGCTTTCTGGGCCAAATCGTAGCTTAGGTCTGGATTTGACTGTAGCTGTTGTAGACTATAGTTTATTTCTCCTAACTCTGTCTGTCCGTCCTGATAAATAGACTTCCAGAAATCCTCTGTGATCTTCCCCTCAAGTTTCTCTGAATAGGCTTTCTTAAGCCTAGTCTCTGTCTTAGCCCTTTGAGATTCCAAGACGTCCCTCTGCCTGGCTGCTTCTATCTTCTTTGTTTTTAGAGTATATTCAAGACATTCCTTAAGATAATCATGGAGACCTGACGGAATGGTAATTCCTCTTATGATCCCTGCAAATTGCCTGTCTATAGTGTCCTGATTGCAATAAACGGGCTTGCACTTTCCACCATACCCGGTGCAGTGATAATAAACATATTTCCCTTTCTTTGTCTCTGCAGTGATCGAATGTCCACATTCACCACATCTCATTAAACCGATAAAAGGAAAATTATGGCTACTATAGGCAGGTTTATTCCTGCTCTTGAATACTTCCTGAACTTTATTGAATAGCTCGGGGGATACAATCTGCGGATGATCGCCTTGATACACTAAGCCCTGCCAGGTGAATTTACCACAATAGAATGGCTTCTTTAACATCCTTTCGATCTTACTTCTGCTAACAAACTTGCCACTTCTTGGATACCTTAAGCCTACATTCTTAGCTTCACAATGAACAGCGGTGACTGAATAGTCACCTGTAGAATAAAGCTCAAAAATACGTTTTATTTTGGCAGCTAATTCAAAGTTAACCTTGATCTTTCCATTTTCTTTATAATAACCTATGGGGACCAGCCCACCAGGGTAAATACCTTGATTGGCTTTTTGTGTTAAGCCCTTTCTGACCTCCTCAGATAGATTGTCAATATAAAGTTCCGCCACAGCCACATGTATATTATGCGTAAACTTGTCTGAAGATTTTGATTCAGGACCCAGGGAAAGACCCTGCTTTACAAATCTTATATCTACCTTCAAGTCTCTTAAAGTGAGCGCATCTCTGAAATTCCTATACAGCCTATCTGTCTTTTCAACCAAAATAGTGCAGAGGTTCTTCTTTAGGAATTTCACCATTTCTACAAATTGTGCACGCCCTGGCTCTTTGGCGCTTTCAACATCCACAAACTCAGAGACTACCTGATAACCTTCTTTTTTGGCAAACTCCTGCAAAAGCTCAAGCTGGGCAGGTATCGAATACCCCTCCCTCTCCTGGTCTTTTGAAGATACCCGAGCGTACATCACTGCTTTTTTCATGGCTTCAACTCCTTGACTTGTGAGCTGGAAGATATAGAATTACTGCTGTTCAAGTCAAGGTCTTTCCTTACCTCTTCGAGGTCAAATAGTCTGTAATTGTTGACAGGATGTCTATAGCATCTGATCTTTTTCTGGTTAGACCAGTTTCTAATTGTATCCGGGTCAACTTCCAATATTTTGGCTAACTCTTTTACAGTCAGTTTTCCTCTAAAATCAACCACAGGTTTCACCTCCTTTCATAAGGTTTGTTTACACTCCGAGCCTTAGTTCATACTGACCTTGATTGAATTAAGGGCTTCCCAATAGTCCTGACAAAACCGATCATTAATAAAAAGACTCGTAATCCCTTCATAGCGTAGCCTACCGCCACAGTAAGGGCATAGCAGAGGCTTTCTGGTTTCCACCTTGAATCCATACAGGATACCAAATCGGTGCAAGCGTCTTATGCGTTTGATTGCCTTAAGATAAAGAATATAATCGTTAGGCTCTGCAAATGAGGGCGGCTTTGAAATGTATTTGGTTAAATAGCTTACGACCACATTTTGATCTCTGACCATCCGAATGTCAACAATGTAGCTATCGCCTGTGATCTCCAGCCACTTTTCTGAGATAGCTTTCTGCGGTATGTAAGGGCCATAAACTAATATATGAGCATGTATATTGAAACCTTTCCCTATCTCCAGAGTAGCTATGGCACCACATTGCTTTTTCTTAAGATAAAAGTGATTAATCAAAGTCCTGAAATTTTTGTTGAACTGACGTAGGGACTCCGGTGTCAACAACTGGTCTTTTGACATATTTTGAGTTAGAGTAAGCAAACAGAATTTATGAGTCTTGGTTTTAGGAACATGTTTCAGAATAACACCTATTTCTTTACGGACTTGACTGGCCCGTTTTCGGCTACAGCGAGTGCAAATCCTCAGTTCACAATGGAAGCTAAGGCCGAATCTGACCGTATGGTGATGTTCTTCATTTTCACATTTTAACACTATATATCCAACCCCGCACTCAGAGAATCTGGATGCTTCCTTAATCAGGTTACCTCCTTGTAATAAAGGCAGTATTTTATCTCTGACTTGGATTTCCTCCTGTGTGAAATAGCGGGACCTGGGATCAGGTCTTTGAGGTTTGACCGAAGACTGATCCAATTCTCTTTTTTCCAAGTTCAAATTTGAGTATGCTTCTATCATTGGTGCTTTACAGTTATTTGATAATGATCAAGTGAACTATTAAGACATTGCATATAGACCTTACCATACCTTCCCAAACCTTTAAGCAAGCTGCAAGTTCCGCAAGCTTCAAGACCCTTCGGGGCCACTTTTGGGACAATCCCCCAGATTGATAAATCAATCTGGGTCCCGATTGTCCCAGGCTCCGGCGGGGGAAGACAGAGCCCTTCCCCCACTCCCCGCCGTATGCCTCCCTGCCCAAGAGTGGCCAACTTGGGACAGGGCAAATCACTTCTCTTTTATAGCTTTTCTGTATTCTCCTATTATCCATCCCTTGATCTTCCTTTCCAACTTCTCAGAGACCACTAATAAGGGCCAGTAATGAGTCGCCAATAGTTTATCATAGGCTATCTGAGGAAAAGCTACCCAGGGTCTCTTGTCACCATCCTGAAGAACTTTAAACCGGTGGATTGTGATCTCTCCAAACTTCGTGGGCAGGGTAAGATCAGCAAAGGCCTTCAAGCTACCAGCATCTTTAAACACCTTTATGGTGACCAAGGGTTTCCTCATATCTATTCTATCCTGTGTCATGTTCACACTTCTCCTCTTCTATTAAAGTTCGCTGAGAATCTATGCCTATCAAAGTCTCAAAATATTCAGTAACAGAAAATATTATCTCAAGAGCATCTTCCTCTTTCAGAGGATGATCATAAAGAGGCTGAAACACCTCAACTGTTTTTTCTATGAGATGCTCTCTCGTTTTCACGAGAGAAGAATACAGGGATTGGGAAAAAGGTGTTAAAACAAAAAAGAGGGATTATTTGGTTATATCTAAGTTCTTAAATAAGTGTAACTTGGAGAGAATAGCATTGAAAGAAAGCTCTTGCATCTGAGGAGAAAGTATCCCCTTTTGCTTAAGTAGAAGCATAAACTCACGCCTGAGAAGGTCTTTGCCTCCCAGGTACCAGAGTAAGGTTGTGCCTAGCCAGGTGCTGGCAGTGTCAAATTTCTTTGAGGGTGTATCTTCATTTAGCCATCTTGTCATTCCTCTGAAGAAATCCTTGTCACTATTTGCTATTGCCTTCTCGACTATGTCTTGTGCCCATTCTGATAGAAGGAATGAATTGCTTATTCCTATAAGTTTGTAAAATGCTTTTATATCCTTTCTGTCGGTCTTGGATTTATTTATATCCTTATAAGCTGAAAAAATCAATTCTTCTATGGTCACCTTATGAGCTGCTAAGCAACACAAATTGTAAAACGCTGTGAGAATGAAATTCCTTGCCCATCTTACTTTGGGGTCTTTGAATTGGGTCTTCTCATATTTTGTGCCATCCGGTAGTTCAAGGGTCTCTATAATTTCAATTTCATATTCACTTTGTTCAATCCTTCCCCATTCTAAGAGCTGGATATGCAGGTTGTTTTTAGCTTTTTCCTCCGTTAGCTGCTCTACAAAACTGCGTGAGAAAAACTGTCTGAAGGGCTCAATTAGAAAATCCGAGCCCAGAAAACCAAGCATTACTCTGTCAAACAATGACCAGAGTTCATCAAAATGTTTGAGAGCTATATCATTAATCACTTTTTCTTCTCCGTTGAGGTTCTGGCTAGACTTGGTTGCCTTTGCAAACCATCACTAGCTAGGCGGGTGCAGAACAAACTCAGAAGTAAGCTGCGAACACCTCCAAGTTATAACTTGGTGACAATTCAGATATCTGCACATTGTTACATTTTTTCCCTAGCTTGATAGTATTAATGTCATCAGGGAAAGTCAATCATATTTTTGTGACACTGTAAGTCATGGGTTTTTGCCAAAAAGAAAATAGACCCTTGCCTATATGCCTTCATCTAGCTGGAAGCTCGGTAGGGCAGCAAAGATTTCATATCCCTATGACTTAATTTGATTGACTATATCAAAAAACTTCATATACTATAATCGTCAGACTCAGAGACTATTCGAGGTGCGTACAGCGGTAGTATTATAGAAAAACGCGGGTGATTCATCTAAGGGATAAAGGGATTATGAATACTGATTTAACCTTTATTACCAACGAAAAAAATAGAAATCTTTTGGATAGATTTCAAGTGCTTATCAAAGACACTAAGTTTTTTGATGTTTTGGTAGGCTATTTTTACTCGAGCGGCTTCTACTCACTCTATAAATCATTGGAAAAAACTGAGAAAATTAGAATTCTCATCGGCATAAGCACCAGCAGAGAAACCTATGACTTGTTAAAAACCACCTCAAAAGAGAGCCAGCAATCGCTTCAGTTTTCTCATGCCGAAACAAAACAAGAATTCCAATGTCTTGTTGAAAAAGAATTAGAAGACTCCGAAGATAACCACAAAGTAGAAGAGGGCATTGTTAAATTTATCGAGTGGGTAAAAAGCAAAAAATTAGAAATAAGGGCATATCCTTCGCAAAATATTCACGCCAAAGTCTATATTATGACTTTTGCAGAAGGCGACAGAGATGTTGGTAGGATTATTACCGGCTCCAGCAATTTTACCCAGGCCGGGTTAGTTGATAATCTTGAGCTTAATGTTGAATTGAAAAACCGTGCGGATTATGAATTTGCTAAGCAAAAATTCGAAGAACTCTGGAAGGATTCAGTTGATGTCAGTGAAAAATGTATTCAAACCATAGAAGAAAAGACATGGCTCAATCCAAACATCACTCCATACCAGCTTTATCTCAAGTTCCTGTATGAATACTTCAAAGATGAATTGGGTGAGGCTCAAGAAGTTTATCGCAAGTATGTGCCACAGGATTTTATGGAGCTTCTGTATCAAGAGCAAGCAGTCTTAAACGCCAAAAAAATCCTTGAGGAATATGGCGGAGTTTTTGTCTCGGATGTAGTTGGTACTGGAAAAACCTACATTGCAACCATGCTTGCTGGTCAGCTTGATGGTAGGACTTTGGTGATTGCTCCTCCGGTGCTACTGGACAAAAATAATCCAGGCTCCTGGCCCAATGTTTTCTCCGGCTTTAAAGAGCACGCAGATTCTGAATCGCTGGGAAAGCTGGACGACATCATTGATAGAGGGACTGAAAAATACAAAAACATTATTATAGACGAAGCTCATCGTTTCAGGACAGAGACCAATATCACCTACGAAAAACTGGCAGAAATCTGCCGTGGCAAAAGGGTGATTCTTGTAACCGCAACGCCCTACAACAATTCTCCCAAAGACATTTTGAGCCAGATCAAGCTTTTTCAAAAAGCAAAGAAAAGCACCATCCCCAATGTCCCCGACCTGGAAGGGTTCTTTAATGGACTCGAAAAGAAACTTAATAATTTGGATCGTCAGCGCGATTATGCAGAATACATTGAGACTGTAAAAGAAAATGCTAAAGCGATTCGCGAAAGAGTTTTAAAATATTTGATGGTTCGACGCACCAGAACCGAAATCGCAAAATACTTTTCGGAGGATTTGAAAAAACAAGGATTTAAATTCCCAGATGTGGAAAAGCCTGAGCCGTTGTTTTACGAACTAAATGATGAGGAAGACAAAACTTTTAACAAGACTATTGAGCTTGTTGCCCATAAATTCAAATACGCCCGATACACACCCTTTTTACCTAAGTACTACAAAGGTGAAACTGACCAGCCAACACGCCTGGCGCAAGAAAACATGGGCAAGTTTATGAGAATTCTTTTAGTGAAAAGACTGGAGAGCAGTTTCTTTGCTTTTAAGAACTCGGTTGATCGATTCATCTACTCCTATGATATGTTCATCAAACAATTTGAAAAAGGAACTGTCTATGTCAGCAAAGAATACACAAATAAGATATTTGAACTGCTGGAAAACGATGATGACGAGGCGATTCAGCGCCTGATTGATGAAGGCAAAGCTGAAGAGTACAACAGCAAGGCTTTTAGGGATGATTTCATAAAAGACCTGAAAAGTGATTTTGACATCTTGAACCAAGTGAAAGCGTTATGGCAAAAAGTTACTCGGGACCCAAAACTCCTTAAGTTTGTAAATGAACTCTCGAAAAGGCAGCTTCTTAAACAGAATAAACTTATCATCTTCACCGAATCAAAGGAGACCGCCGAATACCTGTTGACAAACTTAGATAAAGAATTCCCCAACACAACGCTATGTTATACCGGAGGATCAAGCGAAGCCACCCGGGACAAGGTGATTGAGAATTTTGACGCCCGAGCTCGTCATCCTAAAGATGATTACCGGATTCTGGTCTCCACTGAAATCTTATCAGAGGGTGTAAATTTACACCGCTCCAATGTGGTTATCAACTATGATATTCCCTGGAACCCGACTCGCCTGATGCAAAGAGTAGGTCGCATCAACCGCGTGGATACGAAGTTTGATAAGATTTACACATTCAACTTTTTCCCCACCAAACAATCCAACGACCAGATTAAACTTAAAGAAGTAGCGATAGCAAAAATAAACGCTTTCTTGACTTTGCTCGGAGGCGATGCCGCACTTTTAACCGAGGGCGAACCCATCGGCTCACATGAGCTTTTTGACCGCTTAGTATCCAAAAAAACGGTTACCGGCGAAGATGAGACCGAAGAAAGCGAGCTAAAATATCTTCAGATGATCAAGAACATCCGCGAAAAAGAGCCAGAACTTTTTGACAAAATCAAGCGTCTGCCCAGGAAAGCCCGAACTGCAAAGCAAAGAGACGATACCAAAGGATCGCTTGTGACCTACTTCCGACGCGGAAAACTGCAGAAGTTTTTCATGGCTCAAAGCGTCAAAGATTCGCAAGAGCTTGACTTTCTTACTGCAGCAAAACTGCTGGAAAGTGGTCCGGAAGACAAAAAACAAAAACTTCCTGAAAAGTATTATGAGCTTTTAGATAAAAATAAAGAAGCCTTTATCTTTGCCACCACAGAAGAGATGGTAGAACCGCAACCTAGACGTGGTAGAGACAGCGCATTCAATGTTCTTAAGATTCTCAAAGCCACAATGAAAAACACCCAACAATTGACTGATGAACAGGAACTATATCTGAAAAAAGTAATCACCCAGCTTGAGGAAGGCGGCTTGCCCAAGCAAACCTCTAAAGAGACTTTAAAGGCGCTTAACAGATTAAAGCAAGACCTGAAGAACCCTTTAAAAGTTTTGGCTACGCTTCAAACCCATATACCCGTGCGTCTTTTAGAGGGGCACTATGCCGAACAGATTCCCACAGTTTTGGGCAAGCGTGAGGTTATTCTGTCGTTGTATTTAACCGGCGAATGAATATGGACAAAGAACAGGCACGAGCTATCGTAAAAAATACCTTTGAGAATCCTTTTGATAAAGGCAAATTCACTGCTTTTACTAAAAACCTTCTCAATCATGTTGAAGAAGCACCTTTTTCCTACAAAGGCAATTTAATTCCTGATGCATATGAGCAACACGTCAGCTTGCTGGAGAGAATTGGCAAATATACAGATGGCGAGCATAAGATTGACATTTTGATCGTGAAGCTTAAAAAGGAGACTTCCATTGAAAGGGCTCGCACTATGCAAAGGAATTTTATTGCGCGGTATCTGAATGGAAGTCGTGGTGGAGAATTAAAAGATGCCGCCTTGGTAGCATTTGTGTCTCCTAACAATGAGGACTGGCGGTTTTCTCTGGTTAAAATGGACTACCGCTTTGAAGAAGGTAAAGACGGCAAGGTCAAGGTAAAAGAGGAGTTTACTCCGGCTCGGAGATGGTCGTTTTTAGTTGGCGCAAACGAAAACAGCCACACTGCCAAAAGTCGCTTAGTTCCGATCATCGCAGATGATGACCACAATCCCACACTTGAAGAGCTTGAAGAAGCCTTCAACATTGAAAAAGCTACCAAGGAATTCTTCGGGAAATACCGCGACCTCTTTTTGTGGACCAAAGAAGAGCTGGATAACGTGGTCTCAAAATTCAGCAAAGTCAAAGCCGATTTTGAAGCCAAAGGTGTAAATACAGTTGACTTTTCCAAAAAGCTTTTGGGACAGATTGTCTTTCTATATTTTTTACAGAAAAAAGGATGGTTTGGTGTTGCCAGGGACGCTGATTGGGGTACCGGACCAAAGAACTTTCTTCGGCTTCTTTTTGATAAGCAAGTCGCCAGTTATGGCAATTTCTTCAACGATATTCTAGAGCCATTATTCTATAATACTCTTGCAGTCCCTCGAACGGACGATTACTCCGACCGGTTCAACTGCAAGATTCCATTCTTAAATGGCGGTTTGTTTGACCCGATCAATGATTATGACTGGATTCACACGGACATATGTCTTCCCGACGCCCTATTCTCCAATAAGAACAAGACTTCCGAGGGCGACATCGGCGCGGGTATTCTTGATATTTTCGATCGATATAACTTTACAGTAAAAGAAGACGAACCCCTTGAAAAGGAAGTGGCGGTTGATCCTGAGATGCTTGGTAAAGTATTTGAGAACCTGTTAGAAGTCAAAGACCGGAAGTCTAAAGGCACCTACTATACACCACGTGAAATCGTTCACTATATGTGCCAAGAAAGTCTAATCAGCCATCTGGAAACAAAGCTTAAGGGTCGTGTAACTCGCCAAGATATTGAAACACTTATCAAGTATGGAGAGACGGTAATCGAGCATGATGCTCATATATCACATAAAGGCAGAGAAACAAAAACATACCTGTTTAAACTGCCACAGACTGTTAGAGATAACGCAGGAGTTATTGACGATAAGCTTTCCGCAGTTCGGGTTTGTGATCCAGCAGTTGGCTCTGGTGCATTCTTGGTAGGCATGATGAATGAAATCGTACGCACCAGGACTGCCCTGACAAGCTATTTGGACGGAGCTCATGATCGTTCGGTATATGATTTCAAGCGGCATGCGATTCAGAACTGTCTCTATGGTGTTGATATTGACCCTGGTGCAGTCGAGATTGCTAAGCTTCGTCTATGGCTATCACTTGTTGTCGAGGAAGAAGATATCAAAAGTATAAAGCCATTACCTAACCTTGATTACAAGATCATGCAGGGTAATAGCCTGCTTGAAGAGTATGAAGGGATAAAACTAATTGATGAGCGCTTCTTAAAGAGGCCAGTAGATGTAACGAAAGAAATGGAAGCGACTAAAGCCAGACAGAGTGTACTTCAAAAAGAGTATTTAGAACTGCACAGCAAGAACAAGCTCACACTGGTAAAGAAGACTGAGCTACAAAGGCGACTGGGCGATATAGATAGACAACTTAGAAGCTACAACAATCCATCAATATCCGATCAGGGTTCGCTTGGCATATTTAAGCCGAGTGAAGCACAGCAGAAAGCGACCAAACTCTTGAAAAAGATGTCACAGTTTTTCGAGATTGCACAAAAGAAAGAAAAGGACAGGCTAAAGAATGAGATAGAAGAACTAACCTGGGAGTTGGTCGAGGCAACGCTAAAGGAAAATAAAAAGACAGAAAAGCTGAAGGACATCATTCGATTTAGGAAAGCTAATGCGAAGCCATTTTTTCTGTGGGGGCTTCATTTTGCTGAGATATTCCAAGAGAAGGGGGGTTTTGATATTGTCATAGGTAACCCACCTTGGGGTATTCCATTTTCAAAAGAGGATAAAGCATATTTCAGGATGCGATTTGCCGTTGCAAGAGGAATAATAGACTCATTCGCATTATTTATAGAAAAGGGAACACAGCTTCTGCACGACGTTGGCATATTTTCAATGATATTACCTGATATAGTCTTGTTAAAGGCTTATCCCACGACCAGAAAATATATTCTAGATAGGTACAGAATATCAAGAATAATTTTCTGGGGAATGCCGTTTGGGGCAGTCAATTTAGATTCTTGCACAATCATAGGAGTAAGTGAAGACGTTGAAAATATCCGACGACAGAACGCCATCTTGACTTCGACCGCGGGTGTTGGGCAAGCTGGAACCCTTGTTAAATCTTCCAACATCCCTCAGCAATATTTTTTAGATAATAAGGACTTCAAATTTAATCTTTTCTGGGACCCGACTTCAGAACAGTTGAAAAGCAAAATCGAGGCAAAAGCTTTACGTTTCAATGAGCTATTTCATAGTCATGAAGGGATACACTCTGGGAATATAAGGCATAAGTTATTCTTGGATTCTAAAATCAATAACTGCTGCAGGCCTTTGATATTTGGTAGAAATGAAATTCAGCCTTTTCGTTTAGCCTGGTCTGGTAAGTATGTCAACTACGACCATAGTATTATCGATAGGAAGAAAGGTGAATATGCGAATCTTGCAAGGATAGAATATTTTGTTAATCCCAAAATATTTGTCAGAAGAACTGGTGATTATGTACTTGCAGCTGTTGATAGACAGGGATTCTTTTCCAGTAATAATCTATTTGTATGTATTCCCCGAGAAGATGTCGATTTGGACTATGTAGCAGCAATATTGAATTCGAAGTTAATGACTTGGTATTTTCGGACAATACAGCCGCGCGCAGGCAGGTTATTTGCTGAACTAAAACTTGTCCATCTCAATGAGTTTCCAATAACAATGACAACACAAGCTGTCAAGAATCGACTATCTACCTTAGCAGCTCAAGCGTCAAAATGCCAGATAGACCAGCAAGGACAATCCAGAGTCCAAAGGTTCATCGATGAGATTGATGAGTTAGTTTTTGAATTGTACGAAATCACAACAGCTGAAAGGTCATTAATTGAAAAAAATAATAAAAAATAAAATTGGGAGGCTTGTATGAAATTAGAGATTCTGAATCAGTATGCTGGCGTCAATCCCGTTGGTGATATCATTATAAATACACTAAATAGGGATAGAGCCAAATTCCAACATGTAAAGTTCCTAATGGCTTTTGTTAGCGATTATGGTCTATCATATATTTGTAAAGCACTTAAGACCTATTATGATTCTGGAGGGATCCTGGAATTTATTGTGGGTATCGATAATGGTATCACGTCATTTAACGCTTTAGCATATATCAATAGGTCATTCCCGGAAACGGATCTGTTTGTTCTTCATGACTCATCATCAAAATGCTGTTTTCATACGAAGGTCGTCATATTTGAGGGAGAAAAATATGTTACTGTGCTCTTGGGCTCGGCTAATCTTACCCTCGGTGGACTATATGCCAACTGTGAGACTACTGCTATCATTGAGCTTGATAGGGAAAAGGACTCGGATATCGTAGATTCTATTCAATCTATTTGGAATTGCTTTAGAAACCCGAAGGGTCCATTGAATCAGAACAATATACAGCAAGTATCTTCGGAATGGCTCAAGAAAGTAAAGGCAACACTAATAAAATGGAATAAAAGACATAAAAAGGTTGGTAATAAGAGCAAAATGGATTTTGCCTTCGCTTCGGTTCCTTTCATATTACCTCGGTTTGCAAAAATTAACATTCGTAATTCTTTAAAAAAGGTAACGCGAGTTGACAATATTTCCGGACAGACGTTTTATCTAGAGATCTATAAGGAAACAGGGTTAGGTGGCACACAAGTTCAAATACCGACAAAAGCATTGCCTTTCTTCAATAAGAATATCGGCCGCCCTATTCATATTCGGATAAAAGTCGCCGACACTGATGTTCGAGACGCTTATATACACCATTTCCGGAATAATACCCATAGAATTACTATAAGGGAACTCTCTGGAATAAAACGCCCAGCTATCGTGAAATTTAAGAAATCATCACATGAATATAATACATATACTTGTGACATAATTACTGGAGGACAGTATACGAAGTCTCTGGCTAAGTGTAAAAATAAAACCCGATCTGGCGCGAAGGGTTGGGGGATTGAGTAAGTATATTTTCATTGAATAGTGATGAGATTTAAGAAATAGTCTATTTCGTAAAAGTACTTTTCATACAAAAACTTGATATACCCAACCAGCTAATGCCAACGTCAGACGATAAATATATGAGTAGCATATAGTTTAAGATGGGAATCTTGATAATGACGACTATAGTAATCACAGGTCGGGAGTTCCGTGCTTCCGAAACTCTCCCTTTTTCAGGCATTCAGGGCACCTTAAGTATGAGGCTCTAGCACGAAAGTTCTAAAGTTGTCCCAGACTCCCCGCCATATTTTTTAATATTTTACTTGACAAACTTGCTTGAGCCCCTTATAGTTAAATAGAGCTGCAGAACCTAAACAAGGTTTTCTCCGGAATAAATGAGAATCTTTTTTTAATCGTAAGGCGTACGGTTTTTTTCCCTTCTGACGATAAAGTAACTGAGATAGTCAAAAAAAGCGATTTTATCTTTTCATCCCGTTTATAAGATTTAGCGGGATGAAAAGTGGTTGGTTTATTTCCCTTAGAGCAAGAATAACGAATTCCTAACTCGCAAATTGAGGAAGAGAGGGTTTTTATTACCTCTTGCCAGGAGGTAGCTGCAAATTCCCCCCTAACACCCAAAACTCGCAGCTAACTCTGAAAAAGTTCTTTGATTTCCTTTAGAACCGGAGGAGGAAATCAAAAGGAGGTTTACAATTTTTGTTTTCTTCTCGTTTAAGGAGGTGATTTAAAGTTATCTAATCGTTTTTCCGATTTAAGCCTGGAGGTTTTCAAACCAAGAAAGGAGCAAAAGATGGTTAAAAAAGTTATAGTCTTGCTTGTTCTTTGCTTTTTCGTCCTGGGCATTACGACTTGGGCGGCCACAAAGAAGCAGACTCAGGTTAGCGACAGGGAGCAGAGGATGACAGGCCGGATCAAGAATATAGCAGTGCCCGAGTATAACATCGCGACCAAGTATATAACCAGCCCGATGCCGGAATTATTCTTACCTGCCACCAAAGACACAGCCGGTTATACCTATTATGAGTTTCAGACCAATTATTCGATGATCAGGCAGATAGCCAACGATTATGGCAACAAAAGACATTTCACCTGGATGTATTCACCTACTGCTGGAGATGTTGTGTCAGGGCTGAGGGATATACACTACAACTCTAAAGTAGAAGGTGGCCCTCCTACTTATGGTTGGTTAATTCTATACGGTCAGTTAGCTTCAGCCACTACTGGCAGGGGTGGTTACGGCTGTCTGGACATTCTACCTGACAGCAGGGAGGTTCTGGCCTATCATAACGTAGCCGCCGGAACATTTACGACCGTCAACGTGGAGAAGACCACCCCGGGACTGGGTGAATTACGGATTTTCGACGTTCCTGATTCCATCCCCGGGTCTGGTGGCCAGCGCATCTGGCCCCGGGTAGCAGTTCAAAAGGATACTACCAGTCCTCGTTACATTCATTACAGTATGCAGGCTGACGTCGGCAATGCGTGCGGTTACGGACGTTGCTGGGCGTATTTTGACTCGCTGAAATGTCAGGCCCCGGGAAGTCCGGTATTCGTGATCCATCCCGACATCGTAGAGCCAACCAGCAATTATGGCTATTATGTCGGTGAGGAAGCTGGTATCACTTCCGGGCCAATCACCTCACCGGTTTCCCGAAAAGTTGCTTTTGTCTGGGATAACTATGTCATCGGCGGTGATGATATATACTACGTCGAGTCAACCAACGGCGGGGATGACTGGGTAGCCGCAGGCTCTTTCCCCGCTCCCACCAACGTGACCAATTACGGGCCTGGTTATACTACTACGCCAACTGGCGAATGGGCCGCAGCATATGATTATAATGATGACCTGCATATAATCTGGACAAGCAATAGCACTGGTTATCGCAGGGACGTAGTCCTGTGGCATTATTCCTCTGGGTTGCCTGCAGACAAACGGGTAAGGCAGATCACCTCCCTTTCTTCTGCCAGCTGGGTTGTCGGGAGCACGAACTGGTATTCGATAGGCCTGATGACCTTAGGCGTGAATTATTTGGCTGGGCCTCGCCACAACTGGCTCTACTGCCTATGGTCCGAGTACGACGGACCTCCTGCTGATACCTCAGCGAAAGGATATACCAATACCGAGCTGTACTTGGCTGCTTCTTCTAATGGCGGTCTATCCTGGTCCCAGAAAATAAATATCACCAACACCCACACTAATAACTGTGCCGCAGGTGCTTGCAGGAGCGAAAACTGGGCTTCTTTAGCCGAAAGGGTTGACAGCTTACTGCATATCCAGTATGTAATGGACCTGGATCCAGGTGCATTTGTCAATGGCCAGGGCAGTGGTACGAAAAACCCGGTCCGATACCTGAGATACCAGGAGAGCAACATCCAGATTCCGGCTGTTGCTGGCTTGGGTATAAACCCGATGGTATGGAAGTATCCCTCGCTCAAGACGAGTAATGCCACTCCTCTGGACGACACCTTGAAGCTGGATAATACGGGAACTACCACCTTGTACTTCAAGCTGGATGCCCCTACAGCGACATATGTAGGATTGAGCATTACCGATGACTCAATTCAGGAGGGCGGGAGCACGAAAAAAGTGGTAGTTACCTTCAACAATGCGGGTCCGCTGAGTGACACCATCGTATTTGACAGCATCAGAGTGGCTTCCAACCAAGGCTTGCTGGGAGGCGGAGCAACGTACGTGGATACCCAGTGGGTGAAATTCGCTCTGGTGGTGACCAGCGACAGTTTTTATGCTGAAGAGTTCGATACCGTAGATACCCACGCCGGCGGGATTAAGTTGGTGATCTCCAGTGCAGGCAAAATGGGCAACGGAAATGCAGGAGCAGGTGTTAATCTTACCTATAATGGAAAAGATTACCTGTTCGATGGCTCACCAGCTTTGGTAACAATTGACACTGCTGGAAATAATCTTGGTGCTACCCAGGTGTACCAGCATGAGGACTTTTTACCTGAGGCTCATCTGCAGGTAACTCAGCAGCCGGAGTTTTCAACCTGGGGCATAACCACGACCGTGGCTAAATACGCACCTATGGTGCATAGGATAGGCACACCTTATGAATGGTTCTGGTGGTGGTGGACTATAGAGGATAAGAATGTCTTCTTCGAGAATGAGAAAGTGGTTGTGAAATACGTTAAGCTGTACAAGAATCCGCCGCCATCCTGGTGGCGTGCTGTGTCAGAGCCAGCGCCTTTACCCACAGTCTATTTTGGCCTGGGGCTTGACATCGATGCTACTGGACCTTCTTCGTGTACCAATGGTTCCTTTGCCAACATAGGTGTTACTGATGCAGCCAACAAACTGGTCTATTTGAAGGGAGACACTGTCTGCAACACCACAGAGTACGCGGGAGTATACTTCTATTATTCGTCCAGGGATGAAGGCGCCACTCACGACACCAGCTTAACACCTTATGCTGCAGGTGTTCTGCAGTCTAGCAAATCGATTCACATGAACAGCAACGATGGGTATCCGGATGACACCCTGTACAAGTATATGACTGCGCCTGGCTGGTTCGTTCCGACTGATACGGTTGCTCATTATGAGGGTAACATAGTGGTCACAGCTCGCAAGGTGGATAATGGAAGTCTCAAGGTGGTTAATCCAAGCGCCGCAACCTTGATTACTGCAAAATATGCCTTAGTGCCATCGGAGAATGGTTTAACTGGGTTGTTAAAGCCGATGTGCGGGAATGCGAACCGGGATGACAAGGTAACTGTTTCGGATGTAGTATTTCTGGTAAATTATCTGTTTAAGGGAGGTCCGAAGCCCTTCATGTATTATGCTAATGCTAACGG
>JALHSU010000048.1 GCA_022865345.1 Candidatus Zixiibacteriota bacterium | reverse complement strand
TAGAAAGGAGGTTTTATGGTAAAAGAAAAATGAGATTTGTTTAAGTACTGATTAGCCACCTTAAGGTTGTACGTTAAACAAATCTCAGAAAAGATTTTATTAAAAATTGTTGTATAAGTAAAATTATTAAAAGGAGAGTGTAAAAGAAATGAAAAAGTCATTATTGCGGTTGTTAATAATGCTGCTGACTGTATCTATGATAGCAACTTTTTCACTTGCAGGATGTAAGAAGGAAGAAGCAGTAGAAGAAGCACCAGCAGAGGAAGCAGTAGAAGAAGCTCCAGCAGAGGAAGTAGCTCCAGCAGAGGAAGTAGCAGAAGAGGAAGAAGTAGTATTAGGACCAGAAGTAGAGTTAACTATGCTAAACTACCTTGATATTACTTCACCTGAAGCTGCAGGTTGGGATACTATTGTGGAAGCATTTAACGCCAAATATCCCAATATAACACTGACGATTGAAAATAGTTTCGGCGATGCATACCATGAGAAACTTGCTGCGCTGGCTGGTGCAGGAGATCTGCCTGACGTTATGTATCTGTGGCCAAGTGGACGAAGTATTGAAATTTATGAAAATGCGCTTACTGAAGATCTGTTTCCATTTCTAGGCGCAGATATAGACAAATATACTCCTTCTGCTGTTGCTCCCCAATATGATGGTAAACTTTATGAACTTCCTATAACAGCAGGAACTGCATGCCATGTGTTGTATGTTAATACTGCATTGCTGGAAACTCTCGGTCTCAGCATGCCTGCTACATATGAGGAACTTGTTGCAATGGGACCTACCATAAGTGATGCTGGCCTTTATCCTATCTTGATGGCTAATAAAGCTGCCTGGGTTATGCAGTCTTGCCTGTTCAGCGCTCTGGTAGGAAGAATAGCAGGACAGGATTGGATAGATAAAGTAATTACAGGAGAAGCTGCCTTTACAGATCAGGAGTTTGTTGACTCTCTTGCACTTGTAGCAGATCTGTATACCACTGGCTTACTTCCACCTCAAAGCATCCAGTTAGAGTACGGAGATAGTCCAAACCTGTTTGCAACCGGCAGAAGCCCGTTTATGATTGATGGAGATTGGCGAGTAGGTGCACTAACCCCTCTCTTAACTGTAGAGGAACAGGCAGATATTGAACTTGCCGTATTTCCTGATATTGCAGGACAAAAAGGCGAGTCCGGTTCCACCGCTGGCGTTGCATCAACCGGTTTTGGTATGAAAGCAGGTCTTACAGGAGATAAAGCTGATGCTGCATGGAAATGGATTTCCTTCTTTGCAGGGCCTGAGGCAGCAGAGATCAGATTTCTTGGAGAGGGAATGATACCTAATTATATTATGGATCTTTCAGTATATGAGGATGTTCAGCCACTTGTAGTAAAAAGAGCAGCTTTTTATGCTGAAGTCAGCACCAACACAGCTGTGCTTGATGCTGTAATTACCGGTGAACCAATCAATCTAATAAACATCGGTCTCCAGGAATTAGCATTAGGCAATACTACACCTGAAAAATTGGCTGCAGAAATAGAAGCTGCAATGAAATTGGTTCGATAAGATAAGGTTCGGTAAGGTGATAAAATAACCAGTAATGGGCACTACTGTATCCTCCGGTGCCCATTAAATATATTAGAAGGATAGAATATAAAAAATGGGAAAATTCAAAAGGGTATCAATATATATGATCTTTGTTTTTCCGGCATTGGCTGTTTATCTGGCAATAATCGCATTTCCGATAATATCATCTTTTGGCTTGAGTTTTACGGATTATAATATTTATAAAAACCTGGCTATATGGACAGGGTTGGCAAACTATATAAAAATATTCAAAGACCCGATTTTTTGGTTCTCAATGAGAAATAATTTTATTGTTATCTTCGTATCTGTTTTTGGTCAGATACCACTCGGGTTTGGACTGGCATACCTTATATATAGAAAGCTTGTAAAACGTTCAGGTTTTTTTCAGGCTATGGTTTTTCTCCCAACTGTTATTTCCACTATCATTATAGGAATTCTCTGG
>JALHSU010000047.1 GCA_022865345.1 Candidatus Zixiibacteriota bacterium | reverse complement strand
GGTAGACCCAGGTTGGGGGCAACCTGGGTCTACCCCATCAAAAACGGTAGCCCCACCTTGCCCTCAAGGTGGGGCTATTCTCATAAAATAAAAAAGCTGAAGGAGCTTCACCACCTACTCTATCTGAGAGGGGGGCAGGAACTCAGAGTAGAATGAAAATAGTGAAGACTTCAGCTTTAAAAACTTTAATTTTATTAACCCTTTTTCCTTTTTTCCGTTAGTTTAACGCAATTACTTAATTTTTTGTTTGAACCTTTCCAAAATTTTTTTTTAAAAAATATGACAAAGATCAGTTTTGGAATTTCTGTCCCTCAATCAGGAACACTCCTCAGATAAATGGAACCAAATTGCTCTCTGTTGGTCTCCAGACCAACAGAGTTTTACCCCAGTCTCAGAGGGTTCTTTCCTGCCAAAAATTCAAAACCTTATTTAAAATATTTTACTCACTTTCAGCCAAAAGTGTTTCAAATTTCTTAAGATTTTCTTCTGTGGTCCAATCCAGCCCACCTGTAACCCTTTCCAGAATCTTTCCTTCTCGGTCTAAAATAAACGTAGTGGGCAAAGCCACTATACCATAATTTGTACCTACCTTTCCTGCCGGGTCCAGCAGGACCGGGAAACTTATATTATACTCTTTACTGAACTGCTCTACCCCTGACCTGCCCAGTTTGTCCAGATTCACTCCAATTATCTCCAGGCCCTTGTCTTTGTATCTTTTGTAAAGCTCGACCATTGAAGGTATCTCTATCCTGCAAGGGGAACACCAGGTTGCCCAGAAATTCAAAAGAACTACCTTTCCTCTAAACTCTTTTAGATTTAGCTCCATCCCCTTGAGGTCCTTGAGGGTGAAGTCGGGAGCTATCTCCCCCTCGGAGATTCCTTCTCTGGTTTTTTTAACTTCTTCGGTCTTATTTCCAGGCGTATCCTTTTTTCCACAGCTAAAAATTATCGCCCCAGTTATCAACAGGTATATAGAGACTGCTTGAACCAGGACAAAATATCCTTTTTTCAACAGCATCCTTTATGTTTATGACTCCCTCCAGTGCTCTGATTATGATGAAGGGAATCCGGCTCTACTTTAAGAGAATCAGGTGCGGACTGTGAAGCCATGAATTTGTTACTACACCCCGGACAGCAGAAATAATAGGTTTCCCCCTGAAAATCTATGGCAGGAGTCTCTTTTGAAATCTTGAAACTCTTTTTTGTGACGGGACAGATCGCCTCTTTGCCTAATTCCTCGTCCGTTATCTTATGCTCAGTGTAGCCTGTCGCTGTTGTCAGACTATCCGTACTTTCCTGAGTTGCGTACTTTTCCGGGGTTTTAGAAAAAGCCTTCTTCTCTCCAGCACCGCAGAAATAATAGGTTTTCCCTTTATAATCAACTGCGGGCGTATTCTTGGCGACTTTCATCTCCATACCACACATCACGCAGGTAAAATCCTTACCAATCTCTTCCTTTATGATCTTATGCTCAGTGACCTGCGCTTTTTCCTCCGCACCGTATACCAGTATGCTGGCAGATGCCAGATACCAGAAAAATAAGCTTAACACAGCTATTATGATTAGGCTTGAACGTTTCACTTCTACCTCCTCACATGTTGAATGATTTGTTTTCACGATTAATTTAATTTGAGAAACCTCTCCGGATCCTCAACAAAGATATTCTTATGCTCTTCGTTCATAAAATAATAGGTCTTGCCTTTGTATACGTAAGTTGGAGTGGTTTCAGTGACCAGGACTTTCATCTTGCAAACCGGGCAAACAGCCATCTTGGGACCTTTTTCACCTTTACCTCCAAACCAGCCAGTTGAAAATCCCAATAGAAGAATCAAGACTATCAGAACCCCTGCAATTGTCAGCCAGATCTTTTTCATTTTCTTTCACCTCCTCAGATCATTCTCTTGGAGTGTAAACCTTTAGGTTTACATTGAAATAAAGTTAAAGTTTTATACTCCAAGAGCTATCTATAATATTTGAATTTTTGTAAAGGTCAATTGACCACCATACCATCTTTTAATCTTATCATCCGGTCGGCTCTGGAAGCCAAATCCGGGTCATGCGTAGCAATGATTATTGCCAGCCCATCTTCAGCCAGTTTCTTGAAAAGCCCGAAGATCTTCTCTTTGGATTTTGATTCCAATCTGCCGGTGGGTTCATCTGCCAGGATTATCTTAGGGTCATTAACCAGAGCGCGGGCTATGGCTATTCTCTGCATATCTCCACCATCTAACTCTGAGGGTAGCATATTCAACCTTTCTCCCAATCCCACTTTCTGGAAGATCTCCTTGACTTTCTCCTTTTTATCTAATCTGCGTGCGAAAAGCAAAGGAAGAAGGGCATTTTCATAGGCAGTCAATGTAGGGATAAGATAGAAAAGTTGAAAAACAAAACCGATATTCTCTCTTCTCACTTTGATCAGGTTTTTCTCCTTGAGTCTAGAGACCTCGGTATTTCCGATATAAAGCGTCCCCTCAGAAAGAGTGTCCAGACACCCGATCATATTCAAAAGTGTAGTCTTGCCAGAACCAGACCTGCCGACTACGGACACGATCTCGCCTGGGCTTATCTGAAAATCAACCCCTTTTAGGGCGTAGAGC
>JALHSU010000046.1 GCA_022865345.1 Candidatus Zixiibacteriota bacterium | reverse complement strand
TTTTCGGCATTGAAAAAACATTCTTCTGGCAGTTCCCTGGATTTCCGGATGACAAAGATACCCTCAGGCTTAATCAAATCGCATGAAAAGCTGATCATCTCCTCGACCAGCTCTTTAGACCTCTTCTTTATATTCCCGTGTTTTGAGATATGCCCTAAAAGTCTGAGTATTTCATTTTTGTTAACCTCTATGCTGAAATCTTTTATTATCTTAGCCATCTTTTCAAATGCATTGGAGTGTAAAGCTTTAGTTTTACTCTTTATAAACCTGAAGGTTTATACTCCAGCCCGGTCAAACTTTTCTTGATCATTTTAATAAACTCCGGAGTTGTTCCACAGCAGCCGCCAGCAAAACTGACTCCGAGTTTTATCATTTTCAATACATCATTGGCGAATGAAGCTGGTTTCTGGAGATATACCGTTTTTCCTTTGACAAGTTTCGGCATTCCGGCATTGGGCTGGACTATTAGAGGAAGCTTTGTGCTTTTCTTCATAACCGAGGCTAGTCTTATCATATCTTTACTTCCCAGGGTGCAATTAGCCCCGACTACATCCGCACCCGCTTGTTCGAGTTTTTTCAAGGAGGATGAGACCTCATCTCCCATCAAAGTAAAATATCCTTTGCTCTTTTTCTCAAAGGTCATACAGACAAAAAGAGGAAGAGAGGAAACCTCTCTAACTCCTTCGATAGCGGCTAAGGCTTCCCGCAGATCATACATGGTTTCAACTGAGAAAAGGTCAACTCCTGCAGAGTGGAGAATTTGGGCCTGCTCGGAAAAGGGTTTTTTCAGTTCCTTGTATTTTGCCTTTCCTACTGGCTCAAAAAACTCCCCAGTGGGACCGATATTGCCGGCAACATATTTACCATCCGGGCAAGCTTTTCTGGCGATTTTGACTGCGGTTTTATTTATCTTGTCCATCTTTTTTTCAATTCCGGATTTTTTCAACTTCAGACTGCTTGCGCCAAAGGTGTTGGTCTGGATAACATCCGCACCTGCCTGGACATATTTTTGATGAATTTTAAGAACTATTTCAGGGTGTGAAAGGTTCCACAGCTCGGGTGGCGTGCCGAGTGGTAGGCCGTATGAGAAAAGCATGGTTCCCATAGCACCGTCAAACAAGACTACCCTTTGTCTGGACAACTCAAGGATAGATTTCTTACTTTCTTTTTGACTCATGTCCTATTTCTCTCTGAGCGACCTTGACTGCCTGAATAGCATTCTCTGCGTATAAATCTGCTCCGATCTCTTTGGCCCAGGATGGGCTGGCTGGTGCTCCACCTACCATTACTTTAAGCTTTTTCCTGAGATTTGCTTTTCTCAATCCTTCTATTACCCGGATTTCATTTTGCATAGTGGTGGTAAGCAAGGAGGAAAGGCAGAGAAATCTCGGCTCATATTTTTTTGTCATTTTCACAAAATTGTCAGATTTTACGTCCACGCCCAGGTCGATCACCTCAAACCCGTTGGCTGAAAGCATAGTTGCCACCAGGGTTTTCCCGATATCGTGTATATCCCCCTCGATAGTGCCGATTATCACCCTGGGCAGGTTTTTCCTCCCGGCTTTGCTCTTCAGAATCGGCTCCTGCAGAATGGAGATTCCGGCTTTTACCGCCTCTGCTCCCAAGACTAACTCTGGCAGAAAACAGGTCCCCTGTTCCCACCTTTCTCCTAATTTTTCTATACCTTGAACTAATCCCTTCTCAATTACCAGATAAGGGTCGTACCCTGATTTGACAGCTTCCATAGCAAGTTTTTCCGCCTTTTGTTTATCCCCTTCAAGAACAGCCCTATAGCATTCCTCCAGCAAACCCTTCAGTTTTTTTTCCATTCGCTTCAGTTCCTCCATTTTCAATTTATATTCGTCAAAACCTTTCCATAATAAGCAATCAAGCCTTGAGTTGTCAATCAGATTTAAGCTTGATCCCGGTATTTTGCTAATGTCGGTCAGGAGCTAAAGGCTCCTGGCCTATTGTTATTGTCATGCTGAGTCTCCACAGGGGACGAAGCATCTAAAGCACCATTACAGATTCTTCGCTCCGCCTTTGGCGGAACTCAGAATGACAAACGAAAATGTGCGAGTGTATTGCGATACGCCCCTACAAAAAACCCTTGACTCATTCAGAAATCGATTATATTAGGGTGGAAAAGAGTTAGGAAAACAAATGGCTAAAATGATTTCCGATAGACTTTCCAGGCTCTTGGTATGTCCTATTGACCGATCGAAACTGGTTTTTGAACAGACTAAGTTCAGTTGTCAGAAATGCAAACGGGAATTCCAAGTTTCAGGTCGAATCCCGATAATGCTTGATTCTGTGCTGTTTCAGGCAGATGTTCAGAAGGAAGATGAGGCTCGCAAGAAAGAGGAGATGGAGATCTTCGACAATTTAAGCTCTTATCAGGATTTTATGGACCGGGCGTACTTGAGAGCCATTAAAGAAGATATTTCAAATTCCCTTTTGAGCTTTGATTTAAAGGACAAGGACATTCTGGAAATAGGTGCCGGAATCAGTCTTTTTGCGGGTAAATTAGCAGAGAGAAATCGGGTGGTCCTTACTGACATAAATGAGACTTTGCTTAACCAGAATCCTGAAAATTGCGACCTGGTAGTAGCGGATGCAGAGAACCTTCCTTTTCCGGATAAAAGTTTTGATTTCATCTATCTGGTGGGTATTTTACATCATCTACCGGATCAGAAAAAAGGGATGCAGGAGATAAAAAGGGTTCTGAAAGAAGAAGGGGAAGTCTTCATCAGCGAGCCAACTAAATGGAGCGTCAATTTAATCTATTATCTGGGTAGAAAACTGCTTATATTTCTTTTGGGTAAAAACTTCGTCAGAAAACTTGTGGGGTGTGGAACTCCGGATGAGGAATTCCTGGACACAAAAGAGCTGAAGAAGGTTTTTTCGTCAGACTTCCAGATCAAGATTAGAAAGATATCCCCAATCCGGCTTCTGCCCATAAAGTTTTTTGATAATCTGAGCTTTGTTCCAAAAATAAACCATATTCTGGAGAAAATTCCGATAATCAAAAACTTCGGGGCGATTGCCCAGATTACGCTGTTGCCGAAAAGATAACAGGTAGGGGCACGGCATGCCGTGCCCCTACAAAATGTCATTGCGAGGGTCCTACCATCGGGGCAGACGAAGCAATCCTTATAGAGTAAAGAGATTCTTCGCCCGCAGGGCTCAGAATGACGAGAATGACGCCTATTGTCATACTGAGCGAAGCGAAGCATCTAAATACTTGTTTTAGGGCGAGGAAATCTCGCCACTACTTTGCAATACACAAAAAAAGTAACCCCACCTTGTCCTCAAGGTGGGTGAACGACCCACGTTGAGAGCAACCCTACGGGCAGGCTATGGATCTACCGGTTTTTGGGACAGATGGAAAAATCTTGACATTTATCTTTTTTGGACATAATATTCGTATTGTTCAAACTGACTTCAGTCAGGTTTGTTCCTCTCTCCTTTAAGGAGAGGGTTAGGGTGAGGTCACGCCACTGAAGTGGCTGTGAACGATTGATTGCGCCTTTAGCTCAGCTGGTAGAGCAACTGACTCTTAATCAGTGGGTCGCAGGTTCGATTCCTGCAAGGCGCACTTTTTATTTCAAAAAAAAGACGGATGTCGAATGACGGATTATTTGTAGGGCAAGGCCAATCTTCTCTCCCCTTGTGGGAGAGGATTAAGGAGAGGGGGAGAAATATTTTTACTTCACCCCACATTCCCCTCCAATCAAGGGAGGGGAAACTTGTAGTTGCTCGATTCATCGAGCTTGTTTAATAAGTGGTAGTAGTCCGAAAAAATAACTTCCGTAGGCAGGGCTCCCAGCCCTGCAAAACGAATCTCCAGAGTTTTCCCTAAAAATTACTTGATTTGTTTAGTAGATTTTATTAAATAACAAAATGACAACCCTTGGCTCAAGAATTCAATGGTGTTGAATGAAATGACTTTAACTACTTGGATTGCTATCTATGGCGCAATTCTATCCAGTGCCCTTCTTGCATGGAATATTTATCTACACTTAATAGATAAAGGCAAGTTGAAGGTTACTTGTTACATTGGCAAGATTGTAAGTGAAAAATGACCCAAAGATGAAAATGATTACTTGGTATATAGTGTGACAAATATTGGTAGGAAACCCATTTTTGTTGATAAAGCAGGGGGAACAACAAAAATAGATAAGTTCATTTTACTTCCAAGAAACTTACCCAAAAGGCTTGAGCCTGGAGAACAACTGTTAGAATATGCTCCGGATCTATCAGTGCTTACTGACAATTTGTTGAGCCTATGGGCACTAGATTCCTTAGGGAAATTCCATAAAGTTGAGGAGCGTATTATGAAAGATCTAATTGAGAAGGTTAAGCAAAAAAGAAAGCATGACACTTAAATAGTGTTTGCGGTTTTCTTCATTCACCAAATACCTGCGTTGCTTAGTAAATATGCGAGCCGTTAAGCAGTAATCTAACAGATAATAAAGAGAGATGCCAATGTCAATTTTTTCTAAATGGTTTAAGCTCCCTCAGTATAATATTGAAAGAGAGGTGGAAGAAATGTATTCTCAAATGTTTTCGCAATTATCTGACGGGATGACATTGAAACAGGCTCGCGAGAAAGTGAAGGAAGCAATTAAGCTTTGTAAAAAAGAGGCCAAAAAAGAAGGCACAGCTAATTTGCCTGACAATTACGGTGATTTACTAATACAAGCTGCTGAAACAGGAGACCCGAAGGCCAAGAAAATAGTGGACAAAGCACGTAAAGAAGGAGCTACATATGAAGATATACGCGAATTTTGGAATTTGAGTGACCTGATAAGAAGAATGGTTCGATGGTCAGAAAATGTATTTCGGACATCAATGGCTATGAGTCTATGGAAACCAGGCCTATCTAAAGATGAAGAAAAACAAATAGCCACAGAAATCCGAAAATCCTTTCCTATGTATGGTGACCCTGATGATACTCGTGTTACAATTGGCGATGATAGACCCTTGCCACATGAATTAAAAGCTAGGGTGGATAGATGGAGGATTAAACTCATATCTGTAGAAGGTGAAGAAAAAATTAAAGAGAAAATAAATAAATATTCTTCATTTAATGCCTTAGTTAGAGATGAAATTCGTAAAGGAAATTTATAGCCTGCAGGTAGTATCAGGATTCACTTCTGTCTTGATACTAATTGGAGTGGCGTTCAATTGAAGGCCACTCCAGAATACAAAAACATCCTACGGAAACAACACTACCTGTTTGCATTCCTTGGTAGGTTGAAATTTATTTTACTAATCCCGACATCTCCAGCACCTTCTTTGACCAGGAAGATGCCTGTTGGCTGAGTTTTTCCCTCTCATTAGAGTTTGTATAAATTTCAGTCCAAATCCTGTGCCAGAATGCCAATTGAATTTGAAGCTCCACTAAAAAAGCTTTCTCCTCTAAAGAGGCTTCTGGCGCAGTCCATTCTATGAAAAATTCGCTCTCCTCTAAAAGACTTTGCACCACTTTCCAATTGTCCTCAAGAGATGCGAAAGATGCAATGCGAGCTAAATCTGCAGATATACCCCCCAGACGAACTGGCAAACTGTCTCTGAGGTATCTGTCTCTAATTTCTTCTAAATTTTTCAAATTAATTATTACATAGGGACAGAACAGTGTTCTGTCCCTACGTTTATAGGTTCGGGAATTAATATTCCCGAACCAACAGGCATTGACACGGTCAATGCACTCCAAAAAATATTACGGAAACAGGACTACTTTCCCAGATTCCTTGTTGGGCGAAAGCAGAGCATCGATCCCTTTCTGGAAATCCTTTAAGGGGAATTTATGCGTGATTACCGGGCTGGGGTCAACTAATTTGTTGTTTAAAATATTGGAAAGCTCATACCAGGTCTGGAACATCAGACGGCCGTTTATCCCGATTATCTTTGACCCTTTGAAAATCACGTAGGCATTCAAATCGAAAAGGATTTTATCTGAAGGTATTCCGAAAGCTGTAAAAGTTCCTCCCTTTTTGAGGATTTTGAACCCATCCTCAATTGCCTTTGGAGCGCCGGTCATCTCTAAAACCACGTCCACGCCTTCGCCTGAGGTTTGTTCCATTATCTCATCTGCCGGACTGCTATTTTGAATGCTTAAAGCCACGTCTGCGCCCATCTTTTTCAGAAGCTCAACCCTGAAAGGAAATTCTCCAACTGCAAAAACCTTTGCAGCTCCAACTGCTTTGGCAATCCCCGTGGCAAAACAGCCGATGGGCCCATCGCCCAATATGGCTATTACCTTACCCTGAACGTCGCTTTCCATAACCGTATAAGTCGCATTTCCAAAAGGCTCCTGAATGCAGGCAATCTGGGGAGGCAGGCTGGGGTCATTTTTCCACACGCAGATATCCGGGATGGCGATATATTCTGCAAAAGCACCATCAGTGTCCACGCCCAATATCTTCAAATTTTTGCAGATGTGCATCTTTCCGGTTCGGCATTGATAACAGGTCTGGTCGGGGATATGAGTCTCCGCTGAGACGAAATCACCCACCTTTGCTCTTTTCACTTGTGAGCCGATCTCCACTACTTCTCCGGCACATTCATGCCCGAACACCAGAGGGGGCTTGATCCTGTTCTGAGCCCAATTATCCCAGTTATAAATATGCAAATCAGTGCCGCAGATGGAGCAGGCTTTGACCTTCACCAGAACCATATCCGGACCGATCTTCGGGATTTCGACATAGTCTAATTCTGCGCCAGGGGCTTTGTTCTTCTTCATCACTGCTAGCATCTTGTCTGCCATCTTTGCTCCTTATTTCAGATTTTTAAATGATCGAGAGTCTACAGTCTGTTTGGCTCGGACTGGAGTTGAACTCCTGTCCGAAAAAGGGGGATAAGGGTTCAACCCCTATCCCAGCAATAAAAGATTGTGAAAAATATAACGAATTGAAAGGATTTGTCAAGAAGGAAAGAGCCAAAGGGCTTGATGAATCAAGCCCCTGCAACCGCTTTTTGTAGGGGTTCGATTCATCGAACCCAAAATGTCACTGACAGCAATGAACAGACAAGAATGTCTGTTCTACCGCTTAATAGCCATTACTACCCTTTCAATTCCTGCCAGGTCTTTAATGATTTCGACGGAGGTGAATTCACTTTTTGCCTGGATTGTGTTCTTGACTTTCTGGGCTTGACCGTATCCTATTTCCAGGGCGAGAATACCTTCCCCTTTCTTCAAGAATAAAGCAGATTGATCGGCTATTCGCTGATATAATCCTTCCTCAGCAAACAGGGCTACTCCCGGCTCAAAATCCCTGACCTCTTTGGGCAGAATCTCTTTTTCTTCTTTTTGAACATAAGGAGGGTTGGAGACCGCGGCATCAATCTTCTGTTCCAGATTCTTACCTTCCAAGGATGCAAAAAGGTCTCCGCATAAAAATTCGATTCTGTCTTCGAGTTTATTAATTTTTGCATTCTCTATTGCAAGGGAGAGAGCATCTGAGGATATATCTGTGGCATATACAAAACAATTTTTAAGATTGAAAGCTAAGGCGATTGCGATGTTCCCGGCACCTGTGCCGAGATCGATGATCTTGAGGTTATCAGATTCCCTTTTTTCTCTTTTGAAATATTCTAAAACCATTGAGACTAAAATTTCTGTTTCCGGGCGGGGGATTAAAGCCCTGGAATCGACTTTGAATTTCAAGCCGAAGAATTCTGTTTCGCCAATGACGTACTGTAAGGGATTACCTTTTAACCTTTTTTCGATCAGACGTTTGAGTCTCTCCTCTTCTTTAGAGGATAAAACTCTCTGGCTATCCAGATAAAGCTGTGTTCTTTTTAAATTGAGGATGTGACCTAAGAGAAGCTCTGCTTCTACTCGCGGGCTTTCGATATCCTTTTTCCAGAAAATCTCGGTAGTAGACTTGAGGGCTTCTGAAATTGTTCTGCCCATAGGTCAGGAGATAAATCTGAAGTTTGCCCAGTCATCCAGGCCGTTTTCGATTCTTCCGTGAAACTCGGCAGCTAAAGTCGAGGTGGAGCACCCCTTTTGAGGAGAGCCGTAAAGCCAGTTGGTAGCAGGAATGAATTCTGGCTCGTCAGAGGAAAATGCCCTTTCCTCCCCTCTGAGGGAAAAAGGGAGCAAGTATAAGCCTAAACCTGAAAGCCCTAAAGTCCTGATGAATTTTCTGCGGTTCATTTTTTGTCTTCCATTTACACTCGGTAGCCGCAGACTTTAGTCTGCGTTGTCCTAATTATAGCGTTGCCGTTCTGTGGCAACGAATACTCGTCCTCACAGGAGTGAGGACGCTACACCTGTCAGGACCGAGGTCCTGACAGAACCAAGAAATCATTTTTTCTACCCTTGAACCCTTGAACTTTTAACCTTTGTTTATTACCCGCCGATGAAATTAAACTTGTTTATCTTTATCGCCGGAACATACATCAAAACTCCGTACTGGGGGCAGAGTTTTCTTTCCTTAGTCATCAGCTCTACGTTTGAGAAAGCTTCCAAAATGCTCTGGCCAATGCGCATATTCTTAACTGCCGATTTTATCTTACCATTTTCTATCAAAAAAGTCCCGTCCCGGGTTGTGCCTGTGACCTGGGTTTTCATCGGGTTCATATAGTTGATATACCAGAAATGGGTGATCAGGATTCCTTTTTCAGTTGAGGCTATCATCTCATCCATAGTTGAATTTCCAGGTGAAATGAGCATATTCTTAGGGTATGGTCCAAAGGTATTATTCGGCTGTAAGGCATGCCCGGTTGACTCGGTTTTATTTTTATTGGCATAATAGGAATTATAGACCACACCTTTACCGACCCCATTTTCTATCAAGACGACTTTTTTCTTGGTCACTCCCTCATAATCAAAAGGCATACTTTTCATCACCGGGTCATAAGGGTCTTCGATTATGGTGATATTATCCCCGGTCATCTTCTCACCTATTTTCATAAAACTTCTACCCTCGGAGAAGGTTTTCCCACCGAAACCTAAGAAAGCCAGGAATAAAAGGAAAGATGCCACCGCAGCTTCCTCTAAAATAACCGTATACTCGCCAGGCGGAAGCTCTATAGGATTACTAGATAGCAAAGCTTTCTCCACTGCAATCTGGCTAAGCTTATCAGTATTTATGTCTTTTACTTCTCTGGAAAACCCTTGAGCCCAGCCAGACTGTTCATCTTTACTCACAGTTAAGGAGAAATTTGCTTTGGTCTCCTGAAAATATTGCCTTATTCCCAAAGAATTAGCCACTGCTGTAACGTCGGTCTCAGTTTGAAAAGCTCCTGCGGAGATTAGATTATTCTTTTGAGACTTGTCAACAGCTATTTTGATACCTTTAGCTCTCTGGTCAGGAGAATAATTATGGGTGTCATTATAGAAACCTTTTATCTCTGGTGCAGTAACTGATTTTGGTAAGAAGACAAAATCCGGGTCGTCTTTTTGATTTTTTGCAATCTGGATGGCATTTTTTACGACTTTCTTGATTCCTTCATCATCTATCTTATTAGTCACTGCTACGCCGAGTTTTTTGCCTAAAACTGCTCTTGTCATTACCGTATGGTCAGCTCTTCCCATATTCTGATGAATGATATTCTCTGCAAACCGGGTCAGGTAAAAATCCTCCTCTAAAAGCAGAAGCTCAGTCTGGTCTGCATCCGAATATTTCAGACCCTTTTCCAGTATCTCTAAGGTTTTTTCTTTTGAAATCATTAAGATCAGCTTCCTACTTTCATATTCCTGAACCTGGCAGGGGATGCTCCCTGGCCCGTTCTTGCGTTTTGCCCTGGCTGTCCTTTACCACAATTGGGTGTGCCCCAGACCTTGAAATATTTTTCACTGCAGATAGCATCGCAGGAGTTCCAGAACTCAACTGTATTGCCCGAATAGGTCGGGTTTTTTATCATCTCACCTAATTTCCCGTTTTTTATCTCCCAGCCGATCTGGCATCCCATCTGGAAATTCTCCCGGTTGTCATCTATGCTCCAGGAGGAGACTGTCTCCATATAGATTCCGTCGTCCACCTCTGAAATCAAGTCCTCAAAACTATAATTCCCAGGCAAAAGTATGGTGTTAGTCATACGGATAATC